>NZ_DAOSET010000004.1:57150-77186 GCF_035363275.1 Methanoculleus sp.
CTGACGGTGCTCAGGCTCCTGCCCTACGGCCAGTCGCGCTCCCAAACAACCTCCCCGTCATACAGAACCCGCCTGACCCTATGATACGGAATACAGGCCACATGCGTCCCGGCGTCCACCTCCAGGTACTGCGCATCGAGCGCGAGGACCCGGTCGCCCTGCACCCTCGATCGGTCGCCGGGCGCCCCGCGGTCGACGTACTCGACCTCGATCCGGGAGAAGTCGTAGCCGGGGTCGTGATAGAACCGGAGCAGCAGCCGGTAGCTCGTCCGCATACCCTCTCCTCCACGGCACTCTCACCCTGCCGGACGATAATGGTGCCGCCGCCGGTTCGCCGGCAGCTCTCCCTCGCCGGAACAGCCACAACGGCGACGTCCGAGCGGCTGGCGAACCGGCACCGCGAGGTGGAGCCGGGGGGCGAGTCTGCAACGTTCATAACAAAGGAGCACAGAAGTATCATCAGGATGTCGCATCTCACCGTCGATCTCGGGGGCCGGCCCGGCCTCGACTGCCGGGGATTCTGTTCGTACTGCTACTTCAAACACGTCAAGGGGACGACGTCGTTCGGCTGCAGATACTGCCTGCCCTTCCAGAAGGGCTGTGACTACTGCACCCGGGGCGTGCGGGAGGGGTACGAAGGATTCAAGAGCCTCCGGACCGTCGCCGACGAGACGCTGGCAAACCTCCAGGTGATGAGCGACGATATCGACCGGATCACCATCAGCGGCGGCGGAGACCCGAGTTGCTACCCCGAGTTCCGCGACCTCGTCGAGCTGCTCGGCAGCATGGAGGCGCCGCTCCATATCGGCTATACCAGCGGGAAGGGGTTCGACGACCCGGATATAGCCGATTTCCTCATCGATAACGGTCTTTCCGAGGTATCCTACACCGTCTTCGCCGCCGACCCGGACCTCCGGCGGCAGTGGATGCACGACCCGACGCCGGAGGCCTCCCTTGCGATCCTCGACCGGCTCTGCGGCGCGATCGACGTCTACGCTGCAGCAGTTGTCATTCCCGGCGTCAACGACGGCGAGGCCCTCGAAGAGACCTGCGCGTGGCTGGAGGAGCGGGGCGCAAAAGGGCTGATCCTGATGCGGTTTGCAAACCGGACCGACCAGGGGCTCATCCTGGAGAACGCGCCGCTCATCGAGGGGCAGCAGGTCCATACCGTCGACGAGTTCCACGACATCGTCACCGACTTAAACGAGAAGTTTTCGATGAAGATCAGCGGAACCCCGCTCGGCGACCCCTCGATCGGGTCGCCGTTTGCGATCCTCCACGAGCCCGATCTCTTGAAGAAACTCCCCCGGGTCCAGAAGCGCGCGACCGTGATCACCGGGAGTATCGCGGCCCCCTTCATCCAGCGTATCCTCTCAATCCGCGGTTCGACTTCGCGGGTCGTCAGGGTCAGAAAAGAGATCGCCGACCTCATCACCGCCGACGACCTCGCCGAAGTAAACCTCAAGAGACTTGAGGATGTCGTGCTCATCCCCGGCCGGGCGTTCGTCCACGATGCCGAAGCCCGGACGATCCTCTCCGCCGACGGCGTCGACCGCGAGGTGGTGCGCGGCCCCGATATGCTGACGGCCGATGCGGAGATGAGCATGGGCATGACCCGGACGGAAGTGCTCGATAAGGAGATCGAAGGGTTCTCTGCCCTGATCAACACGATCAACCGATACGGCCGGTGACGGCCTCTCCCCCGGCGCAGACGCACCGGGAGCGCCTCTCCACCGTGCCGGCTCTAACCGCGAACCCCAGAACCAGCACCTGGAGCGTCTCAATGCCCCCGCGATCGGTCGTGGGTTCCCCCCGTCGTTGCATTGAGTTCCCCTGCCGGGGAGATGCCATCGGCTCTTCAACGAATTTGTAAAACGAATGCGAGGGGAGCGATTCGAACGCTCGAACTCCTACGAGACCAGGCCCTCAACCTGGCGCCTTTGACCTGGCTTGGCAACCCTCGCCCGGATACGGGAAGAACATACTCTGTGCGTGAACAGAGATGGAACGTGCATCGGTTGCGCTTTCGCGCACCGTTTACCTTATTTAATCTGTCGTCATACCTGAAATACCTTTGCGTGAGGCTACGATGAGGGAGGGGGCGGGTTCCTCCGACCAGGAGACAGCAAAGAGAGTATGCCGGAGGCTGCCGGGGTGTGCGTGCCCCAAACCCCCGGTGCGAGATGATGCCCGGTTCAACGTTCGTCATACGATACGGTCAATCAGCGGATCAAACTGCCTCAGGCGCAGAAGAGGGAACATAATTTTCCCCTAATCAGGGGGTATAATCGCAAATACTCATAAATGGCCGCTTTTGAGCATGCTGTTATATATCAGGAAACGAATGGATCTATTTAATATATTCCCTCACTCACTTCATTCTATAGAACCTCCTCCGTAACATACACCGCATCGACTCGATCTCCGAACATAAAGCGCTATCGCCCCGGTAGAAGTTGAATTGGAATCATCCATGTTCAGGCGCGTTCCAGGAGTATGCTACCACCTCAAAGGAACTGAGGCCGAAAGGAAGTCTCGCAGACACTCCCGGGATGCATGATGTACAACGATCCAAAAATGAGACCCAACGCTACAGGTACCCTGGATCTCACCACCGACCAAGATCAATTGAGTGATCCTTCAGGAAACGATGACGGGGGAGCCTGCTGTCCGGCCGAAACCCATAGCAAGATCATCTGGGTGAGGGACCCGGGGGGCGGAACCTGGGTTTATGTCGATCCCGCAGTCGGGAACGCCCTGGGTGTCGATGCGCAGGCGCTTCTTGCAGATCCGCAAGCGCTTATCCAGTCCGTCCACCCCGATGAAAGGGAGTCTTTTAAATTACTGTTTGACGGTTGTCCTGCCGGCGAGTATGATTCGCTGGAATACAGAATCGTCCTTCCGGACACCACGATCAGGTGGATGCAGGCACGTGCTTTTTCCGTCAGAGATGCAGACGACCGGGTTTTGCACGTGCTCGGTGCAACAGCCGATATGACCGAGCAGAAATCGGCTGTAGTAGCCCGGGAGAACGAGGACGAGCAACGAACAAATTTTTTCTCTATCGCATCGCATGAACTGCGAACGCCCCTGCAACCTATTCTGGGATACCTTTACCTTATGCTCGACAATCCCCGCCATTTCGGGCTCACCGAGGAGGCCATACAGTATTTAGATGTCATGCAAGACTGCGCAAACAGGATGAGCGGCATCATAAACAGGATCCTCGTCGTGAGCCTCGCCGATGCAGAACGGGGTATTATCCAGCCGAAATGGGAGACTATATCGCTTGAACAACTTGTTGCCGACACCATCGAGGTGTGCAATACCGAAGATTGGGTGACGTGTACTGTTGATATCCCCCCCGGCCAGACGATCGAGACGGACAGAATCTATCTCTATGAAGCATTGTGTGAGATCTACAGCAATGCCGTGAAGCATTCGAGCCCTCCCTGTCACGTCGTCTTCGAGTACAGCGAAGAGCCCGAAGCCCATCTCGTATCCATATCCGATAACGGTCCCGGTATAGACGAGACAACCCGGTGCCGCATATTCCAGCCGTTCTATATCGGTGACAGAGACAACCTCTCCAGGGCGTACGGACGCCTCGGACTCGGGCTTGCCATAGCAAAGAAGGATATTGAGAAGCTGGGAGGGACTATCTCAGTCGACAGTACCCTGCACCAGGGGAGTACGTTCACCATCCGGCTCCCCAAACAGCACCTGTGAACCCGGAGAAGATACGCCGCAACAGGTGGCGCAACCTCTCATTCCGAATAACCGGGGATGCTCTTATTCACCGACGGGATGCTACATTGTGGTGGAGCAAGGTGAATCGTCTTCCCTTCCCTCTGTCTCAGCGGCTCTCCGCTCCTTCTCACTGATAAGGCTGATGACCTTCATCGCAGCGTAGACGCCTTTGACAGGAAGATCACTCCTTTTTCTGAGCACCGCTTTGATCGATTGGACCGTCTCGCCATCTCCCATATCTTCGAGGGCTGCAACCGCCCCACTCTTGACCTCTCCGTCCGTATCGAAGAGTGCATCGATAAGCGGTCCTATAGCCTGCTTTCCAAGCGCGGCGACTTCATCCCATCTCCTCTCCGCTATCAGGACCGTTACACGTTCTTCGGGGAGAGCCGGCTGCCACCCACTCATTTCAAGTGCCGAGAGCACTTCCCGGCGGCTGGAAAAACTGCCGGAACGAAGGAGAGGGACCAGATGCGACACGACCTCTTCCTCCCCAAGAAGGGTCTTTAAGGTGCTGACAACATTGCGTCGAATGGCCGGATCCTCATCTTTCAGGAAAACAGTCACCCGTGAGGTCCAGTAATCGGCTAACTTCAGTAACGATGAGAGTGCAGCCGATTTGACATCCGTGTGCATATCTTCCAGTGCAACAAACAGCGTGCGAACCGCTTCATCGTCCTGGTATTCACCGAGGGTCTCGATAGCAAGAGAACGGGTTGCGGGGTCCGGACTCTTCATCAGCTCACAAAGCGGGCGGACCGCACCACTCGATCTCAAAACCGCAATCGATTCGGCAGCGCGCCGTTTCACCTCAAAGACGGGATCGTCGAGCGCAACGACCAGAGCGCTGAATGCGCGTTGATCGCCCAGCATGCCGAGAGACAGCGCTGCACGCCACCGGAGCTCCGCGTCGGGATCGGTCAATGCACTCATCAGAGGCTGAACTCCCCTGAGATCTCCGAATTTGCCCAATGCTTCGGCAGCCCTGAGCCGTACCGCGGGATCGCCGTGAGGATCGGCCAGCGCCTTGATGAAGAAATGCAGTTCCGGTATGCTGTCGTCTGTGGTCTGAGAACCCTTCCTGGCTTCGGATTCGGTTTCTTCTGCGTTTACATCAGAGGCAGCTGCGTTCACATCGGAAGCAGTTTTTTCCGGCCCGGCGATGTCCGGTGTCCTGCCGGGCATATCCTCCGGTACCAGCAACGGTTTCACGATCTTTGGGTTTGAGAACGGAGATTTGATAAGACCAAGACGCCGTATCTCCTTCCAATCCTCTTTTGCGACAAGGTATCCCAGTTGCTCTCTGGCATTCGCAGGTTTCCAGCCGATTGCATTGAGTGCTCGTACCGTCGACTGCCGCACTTCCGCATCCGAATCCTCAAGCAGCGCAGTAAGCGGTTGAATTGCTGCAGCGACTTTGCGCTTGCCAAGCACATCACAAGCCTCTCTGCGTATTCCGGCGTCCGGATCGCCCAGTGCCTGGATAAAGAGATCCGTCGTCTCCCTTCGGGGGTATGAACTGAGCGCCCGTATCGCCTCTATCCGGATGGTAGGGTCGGGCTCCAGGCAGAACGAGAGCAGCGCAGGAAGTAGCCGGGCGTCCCCGATACTGCCCATAGCCTGTATCGCACTGATGCGAACCCCGGAATTCTCATCACCCGATGCGGCGATGATGATTGCAAAGGAACGCCCGGATCGAATTTTCCCCAGGGCAACTATCGAGCACTTGCGAAGGTCGGCGTCTCCGGTCTTGAATGCCTGGATAAGGGGATCTACAGCAATCTGGTCCCCGATCTCTCCGAGGGCAATTGCAGCGGAGTTTGAGATGCGTCCGTCCAGATCCTCGAGCGCCGCGATGAGCGGCTCGACTGCCCGCCTGTCGTGGCCATCGCCGAGTAACGAAGCTGCCCTCCACCTGATATCCGGATCCGGGCTTTCCAGTAACCGGATGAGAGGTTCGGTCGCAAGGTTACCGACAATTTTGAGGGCTTTTGTTATATTTTCCCTCTCGACAACCTGTCGTTCCTGCAGTTCTCGGGTGAGGGGGACTATCCCATATTGTCTGAGTTTTATAAGGCCGATCCAATCGTCTTTTGCGCTCAGGAACAGGATTCGATGGTACAGAGTCTTCGGCTTCCAGTTTAAACGGTCGAGTGCCCCTGCAGCGAGTTTACGGGTACTCAGAAAATTGCTTTCGAGCCCGTGAACAAGAGCCTGTATCGATCGGGGGTCTGCTATCTCAGCCAGAGCGGCAACAGCCTCGTAGCTGACGGCTTCTACCGGATCGTCAATGGCCCGGTGGAGATACTGAACTGCATACCGGCTTCTGGCGTTGCCAAGGATTTGCGCGGCATGCATCCTGACATCAAAATACTCGTCGTTCAACGCCCAGATCAGGACATCGATCACCGGTCTGCTATGCCGTGAGAGTTCTTTCCAGTCCCGTCGGGCAAACGCTAAAATTCCTTTCTCCCTTCTATCATACGGTCTCCACCCGCATGCTTCCAGGGATTCGGCTGCCTGGGCTCTGATGCCCGAGTGCCGGTCAAGCAACTTCTCCCGCAACGCTACATCTGCACGCTGATCCCTGATCTTTCCCAGCGCCCAGATCGCCGCGACCTTAATGTCGTGGTCGGCATCCGACATACAATGGACTACATCTGTCGTCGCACGCGGATCGCAGATCTTCCCCAGTGCCCAGATCGCCTGAAGCCGCGTTGTCTCGTCGGGGTCTTTAAGGAGGGGGATGAGAGCTTCCGTTGCACGAGAATCCCCAATTGAGCCCAGTGCCTCCGCAACCTTCCACCTGACATCCGAATCGGGATCGGACAACGCACAGATGAGGGGATCGACTGCCGCGACATCACGCAGTTCTCCAAGGCCCCCCACCGCCATCCACCGAAGATCTTTTTCATCGCTCCTGAGAGCACTAATGAGGCCTCTGACATCTCCCTTCGAGATGAGACGACTGATATCGGCGATATCCAACCGAAGCGGTTTCATGATGCATCTCCCGGGAGAGACTACTATTCATCTATCGCTGTGACGTTATCCCGACAATACGGTTCCCTCATCCGGTGTGCCGGGCGATGACCTCTTTTAACCGTGCCGGCTCGACAGGTTTGACCACGACCTCGGCGATGCTGTCCGCGTAGGGAGCAAGTTCTTCATCGTTCAACCTCCACGCCGAGAGGATCACGACCGGAACCTTTAACGCACCGGGAATTTTTCTCCGTTCGTCCAGAAACTGCAACCCATTCATCGGGGACATCATGAGGTCGAGGAGGATCAGTGATGGAGGATTCTCCCGCAACATTTCAAGGCCTTTCACGGGATCGTTCACTAAAACAGGGGAGTAGCCAAACGACTTTATCAGCAAATTGAAGATCCGAAGGATTTTTTCGTCGTCATCGATGACCAGTATCTGTCCAGTCATATCAGTGTCCTCTGATACGTTCCCGAGTGCCTGCAATCCTGGAAGAGAATCAAATTTCGGCATTAATTTATCTTGAAGAGAAATATTTATATGTTTCTTATTGACTCAAAAACGAGTTTATTATTTCAAGGCGCAAGATGCTTCCTTTCCACGATATAGCAATCACGACATACTGGAACAGAGCGCCCGGGGTTCAGAGATCGGGTGTACGCTCCACAGAGCCATGACAGGGCCGTCCCGACAAAAATTCCGGAACTGTCTCTGTGCCCGCAAACGGGGTGCGGCGAGCTGTTCTCAACAACGATCCAGAACACGATCCGGAAGAACCAAGGTATGTACACGAGCTTGTGCCGTGCATCACTCCGATGGTGATAGACTCTCCTCCGCAGATCGGTATGAGCCTTCCCCGATGAGGATCTCAAAGCGGGCGCCTTTTTCCCGGAATGCCTATCTCCCGGAGGGAAAGATTGCTGATGGAGAGAAATACGATTATCCGGCTGTCCAGATTCCTTACAAACGTTGCATCCGGGAGAAAGTTGATGATGTTGTTCAGGTTTCGTTCGGATGCGGCAAGTGCCTCTTTTATGCGCTCCTGGTCGGCCGAGAGAGTGGAGATGACGGCTGCTACAAATATGAAGAAAATTAACCCGAGTTGAGCGAGTAAAGGCTGATAGCAACGGCAATGGAGCTACTCCCCAGGACCAGAATACCCGGAACTAAGCTGGAGTCGTTCGGGTGGATGTATCGATGTTCATTCATGGGGCCTGATTTTTACGCTGCTGAAAACTACCTGTGGTGCGTCATTCTATTGCCTCGCTTTGCAAAGGCTGTTATACGGCCATCAAGCAGGATCATGCCTCGCAGAATGAGGTGATTTCGCCCGCTTCGTCACCCTCTCGTTACTCATTTGTCGCGATAGAGGGATAACGAGGAGAGGGACGGGCAATAACATTATTAAACTTTATTTTTCATAGTCTCTCATGGATTGCCAGATAATAGATTCTGCTGCTTGTTATGCAGGACAGAGGCCATTCCCGAATTCGTCTGGACAAAAACCGTTATCGGGATCTGTTCGCCTCCCGATCGTACCTGATGGTGGGGAGATGATGAAGATTGCCCCTCATCAGGCAGGGGATGAGCATCAGAGTTCACCCTTCCGCTTCATCTCCATGCAAGGGAGGTCGGAATGGAGGTATAAAAGCGTTTGCTGACAGATCTGAACCTGAATAACAGATGCTGCGGGTGGGATCCGAACCCACGATTTCCAGATGTCCCAGGCTTGGACGCACCGTTCTCTTGAAAACCCTATGAGTCTGGCGCCCTAACCGACTAGGCCACCGCAGCACACAAAGTGCAGTATAACAATGGTGTATTGACAAATAAACCTTATGCCTCACCGCAAAAATGAGACGGAGGGTTACTTCATGTTTTTGCGCAGGTACACTTCGACCGCTGCAGTTATCGCCGCCACTTCCTTCCCCTGCCGGAGCGAGGCGGCCAGCGTCTGCATACGCGCCTCCTCCTCGCGGAGGTAGCGGCGCAGGTCCTTTATGATATGCTCCTCCTGCAGGAAGTGCGTATGCGTATCGCCGGCGATGAAGTGGGCGTCATGCATGATCGCGTAGTGGAGCGGGAGCGTCGTCTTCACGCCCAGGACCACGTACTCGGAGATGGCCCGGCGCATCCGCTGGATCGCTTCCTCGCGGTTGCCTCCCCAGGCGCAGAGTTTGGCGATCATCGAGTCGTAGTGCGGAGGGATCGTGTAGCCCATGTGGATGCCGGAGTCGAGCCGTATTCCCGGTCCTCCCGGGGAGCGGTAGCGGACGATCTTGCCCGGATCGGCGGCGAAATCGTTCAACGGGTCCTCCGCGTTGATCCGGCACTCGATCGCGTGCCCCCGGATGCTGATATCCTCCTGGCCCATCGCGAGGTCCTCGCCGGCGGCGACGGCGATCTGCTGCTTCACGATGTCGATACCGGTGATGAACTCCGTGATGGTGTGCTCCACCTGCAGCCGGGTGTTCACCTCCATGAAGTAGTAGTTGCCGTTCGCGTAGAGGAACTCCACCGTGCCGGTGTTTTTATAGTTCGCCGCTTTTGCGGCGGTGATGGCCGACGCCGTCATCCGCTCCCGGAGATCGGGCGTCATGATCGGGCAGGGGGCCTCCTCGAGCAACTTCTGGTGCCGGCGCTGGATGGAGCATTCCCGGTCGTAGAGGTGAACCGTGTGCCCCTTCGCATCGGCAAGGACCTGGATCTCGATATGACGCGGCTTCGTGAGGTATTTCTCGACGAAGATCGTCGGGTCCCCGAACGCAGACCCTGCAATCCGTCTTCCTTTCTCGAGCGCCTCCTCGAGTTCTTGCTCGTTCCAGGCGATGTGCATCCCGATACCGCCACCACCGGCGCTCGCCTTCACGATCACCGGGTAGCCGATCTCGGCGGCGACTTCCTTGGCCGCATCGACGCTCGTGACGCCTTCCGGCGTGCCGGGGAGGACCGGAACCCCGGCCTCACGCATCATCCTCTTTGCCCCGATCTTCGAGCCCAGCACCTCGATCGTCTTCCACGACGGCCCGATGAACGTCAGCCCTTCATCCTCAACCAGTTTTGCAAACCCGGCGTTCTCCGCGAGGAACCCGTACCCCGGATGGATCGCCTCGGCCCCGGTCTTCTTTGCCACATCGCAGATCCGCTCCTTGTTGAGGTAACTCTTGGACGGGTGCGCTTCGCCCACGTTGAACGCCTCGTCGGCGTACTTGACGTGAAGCGCATTCTTATCGGGATCGGAGTAGATTGCGACCGTGTCGATACCCAGCTCCCGGCAGGCACGCATAACCCGGATGGCGATCTCGCCGCGGTTAGCGATCAGGATCTTGTCAAAGTACTTCATCGCGCTTCCCATATGCGGCTCTCAATCGATGACCATCAACACGTCGCCGTTCTGCACGACATCTCCGGCGTCCACGAAGATCTCCCCCACCGTGCCGTCGCGCGGACTCCGGATGGGGTTCTCCATCTTCATCGCCTCAAGGACAATCAGCGTATCCCCCTTCTGGACGGTGCTCCCGCGTTCGGTCATCACCTTCAGGACCATGCCCTGCATGTTGCTCTTGACACCGCCGGCGACCTCTCCGCGGGGGATTCTTTCTTTTGCCGACGGAGCGGGGACCGGGCCCGCGACCGAGCCCCCATCCACAGTGACGATCCGGACCGAGAAGATCTCGCCGTCCACCTCCACCTCCATGGAGCGGGGGATCTCCGCAACCCCCACCGATCCGGCTGCCGTCGCCTTCTCGGGGATCACCTCAGCCTGGCGTTCGCCCCGGAGGAACGACGGCGCGATGCTCGGGTAGAGGATGTAGGTGAGAACGTCCTCCTCGCGGGTGACGAGACCCAGCTCCACCGCCTGCTGACGCATCTCATCGTAGATGGGCGAGAGAAGGTCAGCCGGGCGACCCGTTACCGGCTCCTCATCGCCGATGATCAACTTCCGGATCTCGGGACCGATCGGGGCCGGAGAGCGGCCGTACAGGCCGCGGACGTAGTCTTTGACCTCCGTCGTCACGTTCCGGTAGCGTTCCCCGCCCATCAGGACGTTGAAGACCGCCTGAGTGCCCACGATCTGGCTCGTCGGGGTCACGAGCGGCGGGTAGCCGAGGTCCTTCCTCACCCGGGGAACCTCATGGAAGACCTCATCCAGGCGGTCGAGGGCATCCTGCTCCTTCAACTGCGAGACGAGGTTTGTGATCATACCCCCCGGGAGCTGGTAGATCAGCACGTCCGAGTCGACCCGGTCCGCGATGGCGGAGAAGAGCGGCTCGTACTTCTCCCGCATCTCCCGACAGATGTTTCGCACGTTCCGGAGCGGGAGCAGGTCGATGCCGGTGTCGCGCGGCGTCCCGGCAACGCTTGCAACAATGCTCTCCGTCGGAGGCTGGGAGGTGCCGAGGGCGAACGGCGACATCGCCGTGTCGAGAATATCCACACCCGCGTCGATCGCCGCCTGGTAACTCAGGGGCGCGACGCCGCTCGTGCAGTGGGAATGGAGACAGACCTTAACGTCCGCCACCTTCTTGATCCCGGTGATCAGGTCGCGGGCATCATGGGGCATGATCAGGCCGGCCATGTCCTTGATGCAGATCGAGTCGCACCCGAGCGCGTAGAGTTCCTGCGCCATATCGATGAACGTCGCGACGGAGTGGACCGGGCTCGTCGTGTAGGATATCGCGCCCTGCAGGTGCGCCCCGACGTTCTTGACCTCCTTCATCGCCTTCGACATGTTCCGGATATCGTTCAAGGCGTCAAAGACCCGGAAGATACCGACCCCGTTTTGTGCGGAGGCCGCGACGAACTTCTCTACAACGTCATCGGGGTAGTGCCGGTAACCGACGAGGTTCTGGCCCCGCAGGAGCATCTGGATGGGGGTGCGCTTGAGCTCGGCCTTCAGTTCCCGGAGACGGTCCCAGGGATCGTCGTTGAGAAACCTGATGCAGCTGTCAAAGGTTGCCCCGCCCCAGGCTTCGACCGAAAAGAACCCCACTTTGTCGATGGCACGGGCAAGAGGGAGCATGTCTTCAGTCCTGAGCCGTGTGGCGATGAGCGACTGATGCGCGTCCCTAAGCGTGGTATCGGTGATATTGAGTGTATCAAATTTGGCAGCACACATCGAATTTTGCACCTCGAAGGGCTGAGAAAGTATCAATAAAGCCTCTAAAAAATTCGCCCTAATAATATAAAAACGTCACGAAGGGCCAGGCTCGAAAAAATACTGAATGTTACGGCCGAAAATGCCGCGACGACGTCTCGCCAGCCCGTTCTGAACCGGGGGCATACCCGCCCTCCGAGTGTGTATCCCCGTACCACGAGCAGCCTGGCGACATCGTCGGATCTCTGGATCTGGGTGACGACGAGCGTGACGGCGAGCGGCACGATCGAGCGGACACCGGGCCGAATACCCTTCAACGCCATCGCAATCCGCATCTGGTCGATCTCCTCCCCGATCACCGCGAGGCCCGAGAGCCCCATCTCGGCAATCAGCCCGATCTCGAACCCGATCCGGTCCCCGAGCGCCCAGACGGCCACGGCAAGCGCCTCCCCTTCCTCTGTCTCGGCATACGCCCACGCAGCAAGGAGGAGGACTGCGGTCATCCGGACCAGGTAGGAGAGCCCGGGACCGCCGCCCCACGCAGAGACAAGTGCGGTTGCGGCGATCATCACGAAAAGGGAGAGGAGAACCCCCGGCCGCGGGAGGGCCTTCGTGCGCGGGGTGAAGATCAGCCACCAGGCGAGAGCAGCGACGGCTCCTGTCGTGCTTGCAAACGCGGCGAGCGAGAGGACCGCAACAGAGAGCAGCCTCAGCCGCGGGTCCTGCATAGCGCCTCCCGGGCATCGGTCAGTCGTATATTCTCGGGACGGGCACCCCGGTCCAGGGCGTACCGGAGGTAGGGCGGGGCGTGCCGCCAGCGAGGGATCGCATCGGGGACGTGGCCGAGGGGGGTCAGGGTCCCGGCCTCAATCTCCCAGAGGGCATCCACCCGGGGGAGGACCGCGCGCTCGTGCGAGAAGATGATGGTGATACCCGCATCGCGCTCCTCGATCATCCGGCAGACCTTCCGTTTCGCGGTGCAGTCCAGGGAACTGAACGGTTCGTCGAGCATCAGCAGGTCGGGGTTCCGCATGAACGTGCAGGCCAGGGTCAGCCGTTTGAGTTCGCCGCGGGAGAGGTGGAACGGATCGTCGTTTGCACGCGCCGAGAGGTTCGCCCGGGCGAGGACGTCGTCCGGGGCAAGCCCCCACGACCGGACCTCTTCGGCAACGGTCGGGCTCGTGACGTGGTGTTCGGGGAACTGCAACAGGAGCAGGGCCGAGGAGACGCCGTCCCGCCGGATGGCGCCGCCCCCGGGACGGAGCAGCCCGGCAAGCAGGAGGGCGAGCGTCGACTTCCCGCTCCCCACCGGCCCGCTGACCAGATGCACCCCCGCGTTAAAGGTGCCGCTGCCCCGGAGGGTGAACGGACCCCGGGAGAAGCGAAGGTCCTCTACCTCCACCCTCACTGACGGACCCTCCAGAGTGTCGGGTAAAAGCACGTCTCCTCAAGGCGGGCAAAGACCTCCTCGGGCGTGCCGTGGTGCCGGACCGCACCGCCCTCCATGAAGAGGAGATAGTCCGCCCCGGCTGCGGTATCCATCGACTGCGTGCACCAGAGCACGTGGGCCGCCGTGCTTGCCTCCACGACCGCGCGGAGACGCTCTGCCGTCCCGGCGTCCAGGTGCGAATCTGCCTCGTCCAGGACGAGGACATCGGGGTCGTCGACACAGGCGGCTGCCAGCGCGACCAGGGCCTTCTCACCACCGGAGAGCGCCGTGACCGTCCTCTCGAGGAGGTGCGGGATCCCGACCCTTTCGGCGGCCGCCCGAACACGCTCATCGGTCTCCCGGCAGGGACGGTGGCGGAACCGGGGGGTCGACGCGATCTCGTCGTAGACCCGGGAGAAGAGGAGCGTCCGGTCGGGGAACTCCCCCACCCACCCGACCTTCACGGCCGACGGCGGCCTCCCGAGGAGCCGGACCGTCCCTTCGTCGGGCTCCTCGATACCGGAGCAGACCGAGAGGAGTGTCGTCTTGCCGCTCCCGTTTGGTCCGATCACGGCGATATGCCGGGCATCCAGCGCAAGATCGGGGATGTCGAGGATCCGGTGCGAAAGACCGGTGATCCGGATCACGCCACCCGCTTCCCGATGGTGTATGCCGCTACGCCCTTCACGACGTCGCCGACGATGAACGGGACGACCCCGAGCAGGACCGCCTGAAGAAGCGAGAGCGAGGCCGAGTATGAGAGCCATACGGCACCGGCTAAGAGGTAGATTGCGCAGGCCGCGATAAGACCCCCTATACGCCATTTCGGCGATTCATGCTCGTAGGCAAGCCCGACGATGAGAGCAGCGGGGATAAAGCCGACCAGGAACCCTCCCGTGGGGCCGAGAAGGACCCCGAGGCCCGCCGTGCCGTTATGAAAGACCGGGAGGTTCACCGCCCCGAGGAGGACGTAGAGCCCGACGGGGATCACCGCGTAGCGCTTCATGACAATCCCGGAGAGAAGGACGAAGAGCGTCTGGAGCGTGAGCGGGACCGGGGGCAGCGGGATGGAGATCCAGCTCCCGGCGGCGATCAGCGTGATGAACGTGGCGCTGAAGGCGAGGATCCGGGCGCGGTGCATCATGTACAATAAGGTTCGCGAGATGGCGATAAAAAACTTGTCAACCTAAAAAAAGTGAGTGGTTGACATAACCTTAGAGCTGGAAGCAGTCGCCGGCGATGACCCGCTCCACCTTCCCGTTGTCCTTCCGGATGATCAGGGCGCCGTGCTCGTCGATATCGATGGCCTCTCCCACAAAGGTCTTATTGATGGTCTTGATGGCCACCCGGCGGTCGAGCGTCAGGGAGAGGCTCTTCCACTCGCGGATGATGGAATCATACTCCCCCTCCTCCAGCTGCTGGTAGCGCAGTTCGAACTCCCACAGGACCCGGGCGAGGAGCGCCACACGGTCGACCGGGTGGCCGACCTCCGCCTGGAGCGAGGTCAGGATATCCTTCAGGGGAGGCGAGAGATCGGTGAGCGATATGTTCGCGTCGATCCCGATTCCGAGGAGGGCGTAGTGCACGGTATCAGCCTCGGCGGTGAGCTCCAGGAGCAGACCGGCGATCTTCTTGTCCCCGATGAAGATGTCGTTGGGCCACTTGATCAGCGCACTGATGCCGTACTCCTTGCGGATGGCACGGGCAATCGCGACCGACCCGGCCATGGTGATCATGAAGAGGTGGTCGAGCGGGATCTTCGGTTTCAGAAGAATGGTAATCCAGATGCCGCCGGCAGGCGAGACCCAGGCGCGCCCGAGCCGTCCGACCCCTCCGGTCTGCTCTTCGGCGATGATCACCAGGCCGTGGAGGCGTTCGGGGTCGGTCTCATCGGCAAGTTTCTTCCCGATCCAGCTCGTGGAAGCGGTGCTATCGAAGTGGCGGATCTGCCTCCCGATGACCCGGGTGCGGAGATGTTTCTGGATCTCGTAGGGGAGGAGCCGGTCGGCCTTCGTCTCGAGGCGGTAGCCCTCGGTCCGCGACGAGGATATACCGTATCCTAACCTCCGGAGTTCACGTACCTGTTTCCAGACAGCCGATCGAGTGATGCCCAGTTGCTCTGCGATCCGCTCGCCCGATACCGGGCGAGGCGACTCTTCGAGAATCTTCAAGACGTTGATTGCCGTATCCTTCATGTCCATTACCTTTTCGCTGCAGGCGACTCGGTCGGGAGCGGACACGGATCCTCGCCGCAGACCTGCCGCCGGATCTCCGTGTTCTGCTCCATGAAACCCGCCAGATCAAAGATACCGGTCACATCGACGATGCCGATTGCGCCGATGGCCCGGCCCTCGCTGTCACGCACCGGCGCCACCGCGACCGGGATGCCTTTGTACGGCCCTCCCGGGGGTCTGACCTTTTTCATGACATTCTCCGCCAGGACCTCCTCGAGGACGGGGCCCGTATAGGCCTCATCGATAACCTGTCCGTCCTCGATTCTGACCCCGGGATGGTCCCGGGACCGCGCCGTGACGGGCAGACGGCCGATCAGATCATGGACCGCGATCATTATGGGAGTGAGGTCGCGGGATCGCGAAGATGCAGAGATAATATAGTGCTCCATGGTCGTACCCCTACTTTTCATCATGGTTTATCTAGAATAAGGTTTCCCTCTCGCCGCACGCGAACGCCTTCAGGAATTCGCGCGATGGATACTCATGGATGCTGGAGAGAAGGACGACACCGTCGCCGATCGTCTTCCCGACCAGGAGCGCCTCGCCGGTAGCCGAGACGGCAAGCGTCTCGCCGCCGTGGGCCGAAAACGAGCCGTCGCACTCGACGGCGGCAAGGTCGTACCCGGAAAAGAGGGAGGTATAGTCACTCTCGGTGGTGAACCGGACGGCACGCGGCCCGTACGAGAACGTGTAGGTTGCCGGGAACGGGAGCCAGTCGTAGGCGTCCTCCCGCGGCCCTCCCGCACCGAAGACCAGCAACCGCCCGCCGTTCTCGACGAAACGCCGGATGCGGGATTCTGCGGCCCGGAGAGCCGGGAGGAGGTTTGAGTAATCCGGGTTTCCAAACCCCGTTGGGACGATGAGCGAGACGAACCGCCCACGCCAGAAGGGGGAGGCAAGCATATGGGGATTGACCGCCTCGCAGCAGGCGCCGCAGTCCTCGATGAGCCGCGCGAACATGAGCGGCCGGTCCCAGAGCAGCCCGGTCCTGCAGGTCACCCCTTGATCACCCCGAGCGGCTCCAGCCGGGCGACGATCCCCGAGAGACCGGCTTCATGCACGACCCGGACCACTTCCCGGCTTGGTTTATAGACCTCGGGCGCCTCCTCCGCGAGGGCCAGATCGCTGTGAGCACGTACCACGATGCCCTCTTCAGCGAGGTGTTCCCGGAGTTCCCTTCCTCGAAACTCTTTCTTTGCCTTCGACCGGCTGAGCACTCTCCCCGCGCCGTGGCAGGTGCTCCCCCAGGTCTTCTGCATCGCCGTCGCCGTGCCGTGGAGGAGGAAGGAGGACGTCCCCATGCTCCCGGGGATGATCACCGGCTGCCCGATCGCGGCGTACTCGCGGGGGATGCCCGGGCTCCCGGGACCGAAAGCCCGTGTCGCGCCTTTGCGGTGGACACAGACCTCCGTCGAGACACCGTTGACGTCGTGGTGCTCGAACTTGGCGACGTTGTGCGCGACATCGTAGACAAGCCGCATCTCGTCGTAGTCGATCTCAAAGAACCCGGAAAAGACCTTCCGGGCCTCGTGCATAATGACCTGCCGGTTCGCCCAGGCGTAGTTTGCAGCGCAGACCATACCGCCGTAGTAGGCACGGCCTTCCGCGGAGTCCAGCGGAGCGCAGGCAAGTTGCCGGTCGGGAACCTCGATCCGGTACTTCCCGAGCGCACCCTCGAGCACCCGTATATGGTCAGTGGCGACCTGATGGCCGAGACCCCGCGAGCCGCAGTGGACCATGAAACAGACCTGTCCCTCGGTGATTCCGAAGACCTTTGCCGCCTCCGGGTCGACGATCTCCTTCGCCACCTGGACCTCCAGGAAGTGGTTTCCCGCGCCGAGCGTCCCGACCTGCGGCCCGCCCCGCTGCCGCGCTTTGGCGCTGACGGCTTCGGGGTCCGCACCCGGCATCGCACCCTCTTCCTCGCACCGGACGAGGTCGGCGGCGGTGCCGAGCCCGCGCTCAACCGCCCACCGTGCGCCGTCGACCATGACCGCGGCGAGTTCCTTGTTCGAGACCCGCATAGCACTCTTTCCGCCCACACCGGTCGGCACGGCACTAAAGAGCCTCTCGATCAGTTCCCGTTTCTTGCCGGCGAGATCCGCTTCCTTCAGGGGCGTCGTGATCAGCCGGACGCCGCAGTTGATGTCGAACCCGACCCCGCCGGGGGATACGACCCCATCGGTCATATCGAACGCGGCAACGCCGCCGATGGGAAACCCGTAGCCCCAATGGATATCGGGCATGGCAAGCGAGTATTTCACGATCCCCGGCAGGGTGGCGACGTTTGCGAGCTGGCGGACCGCCCCTTCCTCGAGCGTCTCCGCCAGTGCCCGGGAGAGGAAGAAACGTCCCGGTACCCGCATATTGGGGACATATCCAACAGGAACCTCCCATTCGAAGTCTCCGACCATATTAATTCCTTGTAGCATAGGGACCCCTCAGATATCGAAGATGATATCTACCACATAAGACTCTTCGTCTTTAACGATTTCGAGCCCGAAGTAGGATACTCCCTTGATGAGCGACCCCGCGGAGTGCCGCACGGGGTCGAAAGGCTCGCCCTTGAGGGCGGCGGAGAGCCGGGTGCCCTGGATATCGACGTCGAAGGTGCAGAAAACGATGTTCTCGACGTCGGTGACGAAGAGCAGTTCCGAGAGGAGATCGATAAGGAGGGTTTCGGGGTTCTCCGCCTCAAGAGTGACCTGCCGTTCGATGCCGCGGTCCTCACAGGGGCCGTACATCACGTGGAACATGGCCCGGCCTGCTTCGGCAAAGAGTTCGGCGATCGTCGCGCCCCGCACCCGCACGAGGACGTCGGCGGTATGGTCCAGTTCCTCAAAACTCATAGTCAGGAAGATCCTCGTAGAAGATAGGAATCATCCCCCGGTGAATGCTGCTGATGTGACGGGCCTGGTACTTCGAGATGTAGATGGTATAGTCGCCGACCGGGACCTGCAGGTCGGTCGACTTCGGCGGTTTCACCGATGTCGGCAGGAGGATCGCGCCGCTGCAGGAAGTGCTCACCCTAAAGTCACGTTTCCTCCGGAGAACGTACGTTCGGACGTCTTCTGTGACGGATATGCTTCGTGATGGCCCTGACTCCCCAATGTCGCTCTGCATGGTAGTCATTCATGTTTGTTCTGAGTGTAAAAAAAGAGGTATGGTGTCCGGGTGCTAGGTGGCCACGAGGATACTCGTTACTACGTCCACGTACTGCTCTTTCAACTCGTAGATGGTGTTCGTTCCCTCTGCGTTCCGCCTCACGCGCAGGATGCCTATCCGGGATGCGATCGTGCCCACCATGGATGCGACGGAGTGGTAACTGATGGAAAACTGCTCCTGCAGCTTCCCGTAGATCTGAGGTATCGTGAGAGATTTGACCTTGACGAAGAGGTTGAGGAGCTCATGCCGGATTCCGTCCCGGTCTCGTGAGAGATAACCTTTGAGTCGCGTCTCTATCTCTTTTTTGAGCTCATAGGGCGATCTCATATGTGCTTGTGATTCGGTATTTTATATATATCTTTTCTTTTCCATCATTAAATCGGAGATTCTGCCAGGAGGACGACAATTGTCTGACGAAACCGGAGCAGAGAGTGTATAAACGAATGTATTCGAAAAATCCGGTCACAGGATTTCGTTCTTCTTTTCCCCCGGGATCGTCCTGAGATCTCTCGCGTCCGGAGGGCGTCCCTGTGGGCCCCGTTCCGGCAGATGCATCGGGGCGGCACTCAAAGGCACTCTCCCCGGGGGGACAGCCCTCGCCGGGAGTGCCGACATTATCCGGGCAGATCCTGATTCCATCCGTATATCCATGAGCAACCCTTTAACCTTTCACAATCGTACACTGATACAGCATGGAATTTGCCAGATATGATATCAACAAATTCTCTCCGCGGCAGATGATAGCGCTGCCTCTCGTTCTTCTCTTCCTTGCCGTGGTCGTGCTTGGCTTCACCACGCTCACCACCGGCATGCCCTTAACACCGGGCATCGACTTTGCGGGAGGAACGGCGGTCACGATATTTACCTCTGACAGCAGAGAGACGATAGAGGCCACCTTCGCCGAATATCCACTCTTATCAGTGGGCGAGGGGATCGGCGACGGGAAATACATCCAGTTCGGCCCCATGGACGACGACCAGTACCGGAACTTCGTCGCGCTCGTCAACGAGAACTACCCCGATGCAAAGGTGGACCAGATCGGTGAAACGTTCGGAAAGACCCTCCAGGGTCAGGCCTTTCTCGCCCTGATATTCTCGTTCATCGGGGTGGCCCTCGTGATCTTCCTCGCGTACAGGAACCCGGTCTCGTCGGGTGCGGTCGTCCTTGCGGCCATCTCGGACATCGCCATCACCGCCGCAGCGATGCAGGTCCTCGGCATCCCGCTCTCCCTCGGGACGACGGCAGCCCTGCTGATGCTGATCGGCTACTCTGCGGACAGCAACGTCCTCCTGACCACGCGCCTCTTGAAGCGCAAGGGCAAACTCGACGAGAAACTCTCCGGGGCCTTCAGGACCGGGATCATCATGACGACCA
>NZ_DAOSET010000005.1:0-71097 GCF_035363275.1 Methanoculleus sp.
GCTTTTTGGACCGTAAGGGCCGTAAGGGCCGTCGGTCTTCAGCCGTAAGGGCCGTCGGTCTTCAGCCGTAAGGGCCGTAAGGGCCGTCGGTCCCCTCCGACGCGGGAGGGGCGGGACGCGCTCCGGACCAGCATCAGGAGAGACAGAAGCGGAATGAAGTGCCCCCGTTTTCTCCTGCCGGTTATCCCCGGGCGCGATCTCCCGGGCCTGCCCTGCTTCCCGGGGAGCACCCCTTCCGCCGGTGCAAGCGCGATCCGGTAGAGAACAGATTGACGGTATCCGCTCGATACACCAATGCCTCTCTTAAAACCCACACAATCGAAAAATCTCCCATTGAAATAATAATATTTTTATAGTCAGATTTAAAACACTAAATACTAACTGAATGGTGAACGGATGAGGTCAGACAAGGTACGATATTTTACGCCACGTGACGAAGAACTCGCCGAGCTCTTAATCGGCATCGGCATCAAGCGAAACGTCTCCAAAGTGCTCGTATATCTTGCGAATATTGAAGAGGCGACGTCCCGCGACATCGAGCGGGGCACCGATCTCCGCCAGCCCGAAGTCAGCATCGCCATGCGCTACCTCAAAGAGTGCGACTGGATCGACACCCGCGAGAGCAAGTCGGAGAGCAAAGGACGGCCGGTGAAGATCTACACGCTTTCCCGCCCGATAACGGAGATCATGGATACCATCGAGAAAGAGAAGAAACGAGAAGCCCGGCACCAGTTAGACCTTATCCAGAAGATGCGGGAATGCATATCATTACAGTGATACGACGCGGCAGTCCTTCTCCTCACCGACAATAACTGTTATTTTTTCTCCGTATGCGGTAAATAAGCCGCACTCAAGCGCACCCGGGATGGCGGCTATATCCGCTTCCAGGCTCCGGGGGTCTGCAAGAGCCCCGAAGTCGCAGTCGAGGATGAAGTTCCCGTTGTCGGTGACGACCGGGCCATCCTTCTTCACACCGTCCCGGAGGACCGGAGCGGCACCGAGTGCGGCGAGGCGCCGAAAGACTCCCGCGGAGGCGAACGGGAGCACCTCGACCGGGACGGGCGCATTCAGGATATCGACCGTCTTCGTCGGATCGACGACGATGATCACCCTGTCTGCCGCGTCGCAGACGCACTTCTCCCGGAGGAGGGCCGCTCCGCGCCCTTTGATCAGGTGGAGGTCCGGATCGACCTGGTCGGCCCCGTCGATGGCGATATCGAGCCCGGGATGCTCGTCGAGGCTTGTGAGCGGGATGCCGTACTGGCGTGCCCGGATGGCCGCCTGGTAGGACGTCGGGACGCCGGCGATGGAAAGGCCGTCTTTTGCTATCCGCTCCCCCAGTCGCTCCATCGCAAAGAAGACGGTCGACCCGGTGCCGAGACCGACGACCATCCCGTCTTCGACCAGCCCGGCTGCGTGGTAGCCTGCGTTTTGTTTCGATGCCGCCTGCGCCGTAGGTATGGACATACTCTTCACGCTCCCCTCAGATACCCGTGCGGTCAAAGATGCCCCTGAGGTCGTCCGTGGCGCCGAACGCCGTGCAGTCGAGCGTGATGGGTGTTATCGAGACGTTGCCTTTCTGTACCGCGTGCACGTCGGTCCCCTCCGCCGCGTCGTCGTGCAGGGGCCCGTCGATCCAGTAGTAAGGGCGTCCACGGGGGTCGAGGCGCTCCTCCACGCCGGTGTAAAAGAGTTTCTCGGCAAGGCGGGTGATTTCGTAGCCACCGAGCACCGGTGTCGGGATATTCACGTTGATCACGTGGGCGCTCTGGGGGAACCCGTTCGCGAGGACTTTCCCGCAGATATCGCGGACCACCCGCTTCGCATCGAAGAACCGGTCCGTGACCCGTGAGGGGTCGTCGAACTTGTCGCCCTGGTCCTCCACCTGCAGCGAGAAGGCAAGGGCCGGCACCCCCTGGTTAGACGCCTCGAGCGCGGCCCCGACAGTCCCCGAGGTCATGATGGACTCGTACGAGAGGTTTTCACCGATGTTGATCCCGCTGACCACGAGATCCGGGTTCAGGCGCAGCGCAAACAGCCCGATGATGACGGAGTCGGTCGGTTTTCCGCCGACCGAGTATGCCGGCACCCCGTTCATCGTAACCTTTGTTGCTCGTATCGGCTCGAATATGGAGATCGATCGCCCCACGGCGCTCTGCTGGGTGGCGGGCGCGACCACGGTGACGTCGGCGATCGCCGCGAGCGCGTCGTACGCCGCCCAGAGCCCCGCGGACGTGATCCCATCATCGTTGGTGAGCAGAATCTTTGGCTTCATCCTTGTCTATAGGGATAGTCCCCGCGCATCAAATACTTGCCCGATCGTCAGGGTCAAGTGCCTGGCAGGCAACCTGTACTGTGATGAAGGCAATTCTCGCCGAATACTCCGTATGCAACGACCCCGGGCTTGCGCCCGAGGGTGCCGCCATGCTCGCCACGATAAGCGAGAGTTTTGAGAGGTGCGGCTACGACGTGGTGACCCCCGAGGGCTCCGATTTCGAGGGCGAGATCCGGAGGCTCGCGCCGGGGTGCGACGTAGGGCTGGTCATTGCGCCGGACCATCTCCTCTTCCGGTACACGCACCTCCTCGAAGGACTCACCCACAACGTCGGGTGCGGGAGCATGAACGCGGCCGTTTGCGCCAATAAACAACGGGCAGCATCGATCCTCGCCCGGAACGGGGTGGCGGTCCCCCCCGATGCCGGGGCAGGGAAGCGGGTCGTCAAGCCGATCATGGGCTGCGGCGCCCTGGGGGTCAGGCTGACGGACGAGGAGCCGGGCGCCGGCGAGTTTGCCCAGGCATACGTTGAGGGGGAGGCGCTGAGCGTCAGCCTGGTGGGGAGCCGGGTGACCGGCGATGTCTGCGAGTTCTACACGGGCAACCCCCCGCTTCTCCTCGCCGTCAACCGGCAGGAGATCGCCGTTGCGGAGGACGGCAGTTTCCGGTATCTCGGGGGCGAGACGCCCGTCCACCCCGACCGCGAGGAAGAGATCGTCGCGACCGCGGTCAGAGCGGTGAACGTCCTTGGGTGCCAGGGGTATGCCGGGGTCGACGTCGTCGCCGGCGACCGTATCTACGTGGTGGACGTCAACCCGAGACCCACGACCAGCCTGGTCGGCATCGCCGCCATCATGGAGGAGGAGATCGCCGACATTCTCTTCAGGGCGTCGCACGGCGAAGCGTTAGGTGAGGTGCACCTCTCCGGAAGGGTGCGGTTCGATACGGGCGGGAGGATCAGCCGGGTATGATCGGCATCGATATCGGCGGTGCGAACCTCAAGGTCGTCGACGATGCCGGCGTGCATATCCACTACTGCCCGCTCTGGCAGGGGGCACCGCTCGCCGATCTCCTCGAACCATACGCAGAGCCCGCAGCCGTGGTGATGAGCGGGGAACTCGCGGACTGCTTTTCGAGCAAGATCGAGGGGATCCGCTGGATCGTCGATGCCGTCCAGGGGGTCATTCCCGACGCCGCCTTCTACGGGACCGACGCAGCGTTCCATGCCCGGCCGGTCCCGGCCCTTGCCGCCGCAAACTGGCTGGCATCGGCCGACTACCTGAGAGGAGAGTATGCCGACGCGGTCCTCCTCGACGTCGGGAGCACCACCGCCGACGTCATCCCGCTCAACTGTTTCGAAGACCTCAAAGGGCTGACCGACACCCGGCGGCTGCAGAAGCAGTACCTCGTCTACACCGGCATGCTCAGGACGAACGTCGCCACAATCCTCTCGTCGGTCACGCTGGACGGGACGGTAACCCCGGTGAGCACCGAGTACTTCGCTGCAAGCGCCGACGCGCACCTCGTCCTCGGCCATATCGCGCCGGTTGACTACACCTGCCCTGCACCGGATAACGGCGAGAAGACCGTCGACGCTGCGCTCCGGAGGCTCGCCCGGGTTGTCTGCGCAGACATCGATGAGATCGGGAACTCCGGCGGCCTCCAGGTCGCCCGGCAGTTCTGGGAGGCCCAGCGGACGCTGATCGTCCGGGCAGTGGGGCGCGCACTCTTCCGGAGTGGTGCCGAACGGGTGATCACGGCGGGGGTAGGAGCGGAGATCTTTGCCCGTGAACTGGCCGGCATCACGCTGGAGCAGGAGATCGGGGAGGTCGCGGATGCACTCCCGGCCTACGCGGTGAGGGAGGTTGCGCTACGGCGAGCCGCTTGCGACTGACCCTCATCCTGCTGGCGGTCTCGATCGCCATCACGGCGGTGTCGCTGGCGCTCGGCTTTCCGTTCTTCTTTCTCTTCCTATTTATCCCGCTGATCCCGCTCTTCGGGCGACCCCCTGTCGTGAAGCGCTGTCCGGCCTGTGGATGGGAGACCGCAGGCAGCGAGCGCTTCTGCCCCTACGATGGGACGCCGCTCGTGCCCGAGGATGAAGGTGGCGAGGTTCAGCAGGGAGAGCGGTAGAAGGAGGCCAAAGAGTTCTGCTGCCGGTATCGTGCCGAAGTCGCGGGAGGCATAGTTTCTGATCGTCCCCCGATCGACGACGATCCTCATCGCCCGGAGGTATTGCGCCACCCGATTGAAGGGCATCTGGTGCGATAGGAGGAGACAGAGGTCGACGATGGGTGAGGCGAGGCGGGTGTCCGGATAGAACGGTGCGTCTGCGTAGCAGAGGGTGTTGCACCGCTGGCAGTAGAAACGCTTCACGTAGACCCGGATAGTGCGCTCCTTCTCATGATCAAGTATGACGGCAAACCGCTTTGCTCGCAGGTCGTGCCCGGTCACCGGACCGCCGCACGACGGGCAGACATCACGGTCGGTGAACGTTACGCCGTCCATTGCCACAAGGGCACCTCCCACCAGATCGGCGAGCATCGGCGAGACCGGTACTGTCTTCTTCACAATGGCTCCTCCCTGTTTCTGCAGGAAGTGTAGGTCCCCACCGATAATAACATATCCTCCCGGGATTCTCCGGCACAGGGATCATGTGAGTCCACGGAAGGGGCGCTCCGAAGAGGACCCGCCCGCGTCGACTCTGGAGCAGCGAGCGGCCCCTGGAGCCCTGTCCGGAGCAGCGGGTTTAGTAATTTTTGTTAACATCCGCTTATATGTGGATTGGTCGTCTGCTGAAATCCAACACGCCAAACCTCAAACGTACAATATAATGTGTTATCCTTCTAACGATACTGCTGTTAGGTTCAGGGATAAACCAAGTTAACTAATACAATTTAAGTACATTAACATCCGATATTCCGTTCGCCTTAGAGAGGTGTAAAAGTATGACGTTGAAGTATGTAGCCACAACATGCCCCTACTGTGGAACAGGCTGCAGTTTCAACCTTGTCGTTCAGGACGGCAAAGTTGTTGGAACGGCACCCTACCGCCGCTCACCCGTGAACGAGGGGAAGGTCTGCCCGAAGGGCACCTATGCCCATGAATTTGTGAACAGCCCGGACCGCCTCACGAAGCCGCTCATCAAGAAGGACGGCAAGTTTGTCGAGGCGACCTGGGACGAGGCCTATGACCTGATTGCATCGAAGTTTAGGTCCTACAAGCCCGATGAGTTCGCGGCGCTCTCCTCCGCCCGGGTCTCGAACGAAGAGAACTACCTGATGATGAAGTTCGCCCGTGGCGTCATGAAGTCCCGCCATGTCGACCACTGTGCCCGGCTCTGCCACGCCTCCACCGTCGCCGGCCTCGCCGGCGCCTTTGGCTCCGGGGCGATGACCAACTCCATCCTGGACATCGCTGAATCGAAGTGTGTCTTTGTCCTCGGGTCCAACACTTTTGAACAGCACCCGCTCATCGGCCGTAAGATCGTCCAGGCCAAGAAGAACGGCGCGAAGGTCATCTATGCCGACCCGCGCTACACCGCGACCGCCCGTCAGGCCGACCTTTACATGCCGTTCGTCTCCGGCTCCGATGTCGCCATCTTAAACGGCCTGATGCAGGAGATCATCCGGAACGGCTGGGAGGACAGGGAGTTCATCGAGAAGCGGACCAAGGACTACGAGAAACTCAAGGAAGTTGTCATGAAAGACACCTACAGCCTTGAGAACGTCTCGAAGATCTCCGGGATCCCGGTCGAGAGCCTCAAGACTGCCGCCGAGTGGTTCGGTACGACCAAACCCGGCGCGATCCTTTACTCGATGGGCATCACCCAGCACACCGTCGGTGTCGACAACGTCAAGTCGGTGGCAAACATCCAGATGCTGACCGGCAACCTGGGCAAGCCCGGCTCCGGCGTGAACGCGCTCCGTGGCCAGAACAACGTGCAGGGCGCCTGCGACATGGGAGCGCTCCCGGTCGTCTTCACCGGCTACCAGAAGGTCATCGACCCGGCCGCCCACAAGAAGTTCGCCGACGCCTGGGGCTTCCCCGACGGCATCTGCGAGCCCAAGAACGGCTACGAGGTCACCGTCATGATGGACGTCCTGACCGACAACCCCGGCGAACTCAAGTGCATGTACATCATGGGCGAGAACCCGATGCTCTCCGACCCGGACCTGACCCACGTCAAGCATGCTATCGATAACCTGGAGTTCCTGGTCGTCCAGGACATCTTCATGACCGAGACTGCCGAACTCGCCGACGTCGTCCTGCCCGCCGCCTGCTACGCGGAACGCGACGGGACCCAGACCAGCACCGAGCGGCGCGTCCAGATGTGGCGCACGGCCCAGAACCCGCCCGGCGAGGCAAAGGTCGACTGGCAGATCATCAGCGAACTCGCGGCAAAGATGGGCTACGCTGCCCAGTTCCCCTACCAGAGCGCCGAGGAGATCTTCAACGAGGTCGCGAAGGTCACCCCCTCGTATGCCGGCATGAACTACCAGCGGCTCAACCGGCCCGAAGCTCTCCACTGGCCCTGCCCCGCGGCAGACCACCCCGGCACGCCGATTCTCCACAAGGAGAAGTTTGCCCACCCCGACGGCCTCGGCATCTTCACCCCGATCGAGTGGAAACCCCCGGCGGAGGTCCCCGACGCGGAGTATCCGTTCGTCCTCACCACCGGCCGTGTCCTCTGGCACTGGCACACCGGCACCATGACCCGCCGGTCCGCGACCCTCGACGCCGAGGTCCCGACGGGCTGGATCGAGATCAACCCCGAGGATGCGAAAGCACTCGGCATCAAGGATAAGGAGACGGTTCGTGCGACCACCCGCCGCGGTACGGTGAACGTTCCCGCGAAGGTGACCAAAGACATCATGAAGGGCGTCATGTTCATGCCGTTCCATTTCAAGGAGTGTGCGGCGAACGTCCTGACAAACAACGCTCTCGACCCGATCGCGAAGATCCCGGAGTTCAAGGCCTGTGCTGTGAAGGTCGAGAAGATTACGGAGGCCTGAATATGGCTGCAATTGGAGATACGTTCTACGCATGGGCGGCCGACGCCGACGTGCTGAAGAAAGGAGAGTGCGGAGGTGCGATCACCGCCCTCCAGCAGTACGCCCTTAAGTCCGGCATGGTGGACGCTGTCCTCGCCATCAGGAAGGGTGCGGACCTTTACGACGCCGTCCCCACGCTCATCACCGACCCCGCCGAGATCGCACAGACGGCAGGATCCCTTCACTGCGGGACGCTCCTGCTCTCGAAAGTGGTGAAGGATTACCTTGATGCCAACAAGACCGCACGGCTCGGCGTCACGGTCAAGGGCTGCGACACGATGGGCCTGATCGAACTTGCGAGGCGCGATGCAGTCGATATGGATCGTCTCCTCCTTCTCGGAGTCAACTGTGGCGGCTCGGTCAGCCCGATCCTGGCCCGCAAGATGATCCGCGAGAAGTTCGAGGTCGACCCCGACCAGGTCCACAAGGAAGAGATCGACAAGGGCCAGTTCATCATTGAGTATGAAGGCGGCCACAAAGGAATCAAGATAGACGATCTCGAGGACGAGGGTTACGGCCGCCGGTCCAACTGCCGCCGGTGCCTCTACAAGGTCCCGCGCCAGGCGGACCTCGCCTGCGGCAACTGGGGCGTCATCGGTGAAAAAGCCGGAAATGCCACGTTCGTCGAGGTCTGCTCCGAGAAGGGCGCAAACCTCCTCGATGCAGCTGTTGCAGCCGGAGCCGTCAAGACCGGCGCCGTACCTGCAAAGGCACTCGAGATCCGCGGCAAGGTCGAGGGCGCGATGCTGGGTCTCGGCAACAAGTGGCGGAAGAAGAACTTTGAGGCGCTTGCATCCGACCTCTGGGGCACCATTGCCCGCGAGACCGGCCGGTGCATCAAGTGCTACTCCTGCATCGAGAACTGTCCGGTCTGCTTCCCGGTCGCAGAGGAACTCAAAGGAAACTCCAGGATGATCACTTCCGGAGAGGTTCCGCCGAACCCGATGTTCCACCTCCGACGGTTTGCGCACATCTCCGACTCCTGCATCAACTGCGGCCAGTGCGAAGAGCTCTGCCCGATGGATATCCCGCTCGCGCTCTTCTCTCATGCCATCAGGACCGAGGGTGACAGCGCGTTCGAGTCCAAACTCGGGAAGGCGCCCTACACCAACTAATCCTTTTTTCTCTCCGCTGCAGCTCATCCGGCGTTATTCCAGGAGCGCCCTGACCTATAAACCCGGACGATATCGCCGCATGCAGATCCGGCCGATGATTCACGGTGTTGGCACCGACCTCACAGAAGGGAGGGGCGTGCGACCCACACATATTCATCAAAAACCGGCTTGTTAATCACTAGTGTTAAATATTCCCATCGTCAATATCTGTGCATCCGAGGTTTAACCATGGATCTCAAGTATGTACAGACAACGTGCCCGTACTGTGGTACGGGATGCAGTTTCAACCTCGTCGTGAAGGACGGGAAGGTTGTCGGCACACAACCTTACAAGCGTTCTCCGGTCAACGAGGGGAAGGTCTGCCCCAAGGGGACCTACGCTCACGAGTTCGTGAACAGCCCGGACCGTCTCACGAAGCCGCTCATCAAGAAGGACGGCAAGTTCGTCGAGGCGACCTGGGACGAGGCCTATGACCTGATCGCGCAGAAGTTCAAGTCCTACAAGCCCGACGAGATCGCCTGCCTCTCTTCCGCTCGTGTCTCGAACGAAGAGAACTACCTGCTGATGAAATTGGCACGCGGCGTCTTCAAGACCCGGCACATCGACCACTGCGCCCGGCTTTGCCACGCTTCCACCGTCGCGGGTCTTGCCGCCTCCTTCGGCTCCGGGGCGATGACCAACTCGATCCTCGACATCGCCGAATCGAAGTGCGTCTTCATCATCGGGTCCAACACCTTCGAGCAGCACCCGCTCATCGGCCGCAAGGTCATGCAGGCAAAGCTGAACGGTGGAAAGCTCATCGTATTCGACCCGCGCAAGACGCCGACCGCAAAGCAGGCTGACCTCTACGCATCCTTCTACTCCGGCACCGACGTGGCCATCCTCAACTGCCTGATGGGCGAGATCATCCGAAACGGCTGGGAAGACAAGGAATGGGTCTCGACCCGTGCAAAGGGATACGAGGAACTCAAAGCGGTCGTGCTCAGCGACACGTACCTCCCCGAGAACGTCGAGAAGATCTCCGGTATTGCCGCTGCCGATCTCAAGACCGCAGCCGAGTGGATCGGTACCGCCGAATCCTCCGCACTCCTCTACTCGATGGGCATCACCCAGCACACGGTGGGTGTCGACAACGTCAAGTCGACCGCAAACATCCAGATGCTCACCGGAAACATCGGCAAGCGCGGTGGCGGCGTGAACGCGCTCCGTGGCCAGAACAACGTGCAGGGCGCCTGCGACATGGGAGCGCTCCCGGTCGTCTTCACCGGCTACCAGAAGGTCATCGACCCGGCCGCCCACAAGAAGTTCGCC
The DNA here is from genome assembly GCF_035363275.1 of Methanoculleus sp. Taxonomy (NCBI): domain Archaea; kingdom Methanobacteriati; phylum Methanobacteriota; class Methanomicrobia; order Methanomicrobiales; family Methanomicrobiaceae; genus Methanoculleus; species Methanoculleus sp. The sequence goes on from NZ_DAOSET010000005.1 coordinate 9,756, forward strand.
GACGCCTGGGGCTTCCCCGACGGCATCTGCGAGCCCAAGAACGGCTACGAGGTCACCGTCATGATGGACGTCCTGACCGACAACCCCGGCGAACTCAAGTGCATGTACATCATGGGCGAGAACCCGATGCTCTCCGACCCGGACCTCAACCACGTCAAGCACGCTCTCGAGAGTCTGGAGTTCCTGGTCGTCCAGGATATCTTCCTGACCGAGACTGCCCAGATGGCCGACGTTGTCCTCCCCGCCACCTGCTACGCAGAGAAGGACGGGACCCAGACCTCCACCGAGCGGCGCGTCCAGATGTGGCGCAAGGCCCAGGACCCGCCCGGCGAGGCAAAGGTCGACTGGCAGATCATCTGCGAAGTGGCAGCTGCCATGGGCTACGCCAAGCAGTTCACCTTCCAGAGCGCCGAGGAGATCTTCAACGAGATGGCCTCCCTCACCCCGTCCTACCACGGCATGACCTACGAGCGGCTCAACAGGCCCGAAGCGCTCCACTGGCCCTGCCCCACTGTAGAGCACCCCGGCACACCCATCCTGCACATCGGCAAGTGTTCGCACCCCGACGGCATGGGCGTGATGCACCCCATCGAGTGGAAACCCCCGGCGGAAGTTCCCGACGATGAGTACCCCTATCTCTTCACCACCGGACGCTGTATCTGGCACTGGCACACCGGGTCCATGACCCGCCGCTCTGCGACCCTCGATGCTGAGGTCCCCACCGGCTGGATCGAGATCAGCCCCGAGGATGCAGAAGCGCTCGGCGTCCAGAACAAAGAAATGGTCCGTGTGACCTCCCGCCGCGGGACCATCGACGTCGCCACAAAGGTGACCAAAGACATCAAGAAGGGTGTCATGTTCATGCCGTTCCACTTCGCCGAGTGCGCGGCGAACATACTGACTCACAATGCCCTTGACCCGATCGCGAAGATCCCGGAGTTCAAGGCCTGTGCTGTGAAAGTTGAGAAGATTACGGAGGCCTGAAAATGGCAGCGAAAGGAGACACGTTCTACGCCTGGGCAGCCGACGCCGCCTGCCAGGAGAGAGGCGAATGCGGCGGAGCGGTCACCGCTCTGCTGACGCACGCGCTTAAGTCCGGCATGGTGGACGCTGTCCTTGCCGTCAAGAAGGGACAGGATATTTACGATGCTGTCCCCACGCTCATCACCGACCCCGCCGAGATCGCCCAGACGGCCGGCTCGCTCCACTGCGGGACGCTCCTGCTCTCGAAGCTGGTCAAGCAGTACCTTGACGGCGCCGAGAAGATGCGGATCGCCGTTCCGGTCAAGGGTTGTGACGCGATGGGCCTGTACGAGCTCGCGAAGCGCAACCAGGTCAACCTGGACAACGTCCTGATGATCGGGCTCAACTGTGGCGGCTCGGTCAGCCCCGTGGCTGCCCGGAAGATGATCCGCGAGAAGTTCGGGGTCGACCCCGACGACGTCGTCAAGGAAGAGATCGACAAGGGCCAGTTCATCATCGTCACGAAAGACGGCCAGCACAAGGGCATCTCGATGGACGAGCTCGAGGAGGAGGGCTTCGGCCGCCGCAGCAACTGCCGCCGCTGCAAGATGAAGGTCCCGCGCCAGGCGGACCTCGCCTGCGGCAACTGGGGCGTCATCGGCGATAAGGCCGGGAAGGCCACGTTCGTCGAGGTCTGCTCCGAGAAGGGTGCAAACCTCCTCAACGGTGCCGTGCAGGCTGGAGCCGTCAAGACCGACGCCGTGCCCGCAAAGGCACTCGAGATCCGCGGCAAGGTCGAGAACGCGATGCTGAAACTCGGCGACAAGTGGCGGGCCCGCTACTTCGAGGGACTCGGCGAAGGGAAGGACCGCTTAAAGAAGATCATGAACGATACTTCCCGGTGCATCAAGTGCTACGCCTGCATCGAGAACTGCCCGATCTGCTACTGCGTCGAGTGCAGCACGAAGAAGTCCTACCTGGTCACGCCCGGTCAGGTCCCGCCGCCCTTCATGTTCCACCTGATCCGCTACGCCCACGTCTCGGATTCGTGCATCAACTGCGGCCAGTGCGAGGAGAACTGCGCGATGGATATCCCGAATGCGCTCTTCATGCACGCCCTGCAGGCGGACATGGAACAGATGTTCGGCCACACCCCGGGTGTGGACATGGAGCTCCCGGTCCTCGCGCTCGTCGAGGAACAGACGGAACGCAAGCGTCTCTCCGACACCGGCAGCGACCAGATCTTCGACATCTTCAAGTAAGGGGAAGACTCCCCTCTTTTTTTGGCAAGGCTGCAACCGGTGAACCACGGCTCTCCGGCCCCGTGCGGCGGGCAGCGGTGGACGGTGCCGCGTCGAGGGCATAGCCACTCCCCTTCGCAAGCGTTCCCGGGGGAACTTCCGGGCACGGCTATGGCTGCCCCCTGGGAGGTGGGGTGGTTCGATTTGACTGCTTCTGACTCATGATCTGTGGGGCAACCCGGGCATCGATGTGAGTGGTGATAGGAATCACTGTGTTTGGCAATGGGTTTCGGAAAAAGAAGGCCACGCGATGGTAAATTGAACGAGAGAGGGGAAGAGTTGAGCGAAGTACTTGAATTCCATCTCGAAAGAATTATCATACCTCAATGGTCTACAGTGAACACCGCTCTGAGAGATAGCAATAATTATCGGGACAAGTGTATCTGGTCCCCCTTTTTAAGCGTGCGATGACCGCAGAGCGATGAAAAATGAGGAGGTTTTGGTATGACGAGATACTATTCCAGCTGGCACATTAATCCCGCACTGATTCCCACCAATCCGGAGGAGCGGATGAAGCTCTGGCACACGCTGCTCGAACGAGTGAAAGCTGAAATGAAGATGGGTGCACTGACAGAATGGGGGATCTCTCCCAGTTTCAACGGTTATTCGATCCGGGACGGGGATGAGAAAGGAATTATGGCTGCAACCTCAAACTGGACACCCTTTATTCTCGTGGATAGTCTTGAACCTATTCTTACTTCAGACGAGGCACTTGACTCGGTGAAACGGCTTGAAACTAAAAAGTAATACTATCACCCTTTTTTGAAAAAGGACATCAGTCGAACACGATCCCCGGTGGAACACCCCTTCGTCGTGATGAAGCAGGCGTTTCATGCAGGCCACCGTTGTCAGGTGCTAACATGAGCGAGTATTGGGTCCAGGGGGGCCCGGGGAAGATCCGGCTCCAGCACCCGGGGCCACGAAACAGGGTCCTATACTGCAGAATCCAGGTAACGGTCCCGCAGTAAGATGGTATACGAAAAAGAAGGGATTGTAAGGTCCCGCTCACGGAAGCGTGTGGGAGAGGGCCGGGATAGCAAACTGGTTCTCGAACGTCTCCTCGTGGCCGTCCGGGAACCGGACCAACGTCAGGTTCGGGGAGAAATCGGCATCGACGAGCGGTGCAAACCAGTAACTTTCAAGCACCTCCTGCGCTCCGGTGAAGTCGAGTCCCGGCGTCGAGTAGACGTTCCCGTCATCGGCGCTCTTGATCCTGGCAAAACTCTGGATCGAGAATGTAGCGGCGTTGCTCTCGACCGAAGTCACCGTTACCGGTGTCCCGCATGCCCCCTCGAGCGCGGACTTCAGTTCCTGCTCCGGCTCAGCGATCTTGAAGAAGACGGCGATCCTCTCGATCCACGAGAGAGTGTAGTTAAAGGTGATATCTGCGCTTCCATCCTCGTCCACGGTTATCAGGAGGTTGTCTGCGCTGAAAGCCCCGACAGGGACAGTCATGAGCGCCAGAACCAGGAGGGAGGCGACCACAATTCCGCGTTTCATCTGTGTACCTCGAAGAACTGTATGCCGTCCGGATTGATAAATATTTGGAAAAACTCGTTGTACATGCAATTACAGTCCATCAGGGACGACTCTCCGATCCGGCGACCCGCTCCCGTCACGGAGGCCGCGTTATCGGGGTCGCTTGAGAACAGCATGCAGGCGACCCCTTCTCCCCGGCCTGCCGTCAGTGCACCCGCAGCCAGAGGCGCAGATTGCGGTAACTTGCATCGGTGAGGTTGTTCACCGGGATCTCATCGGGCGGCGTCTCTTTGAAGAGGAGGAACTCGATCCTGTCCGTATCCGGGTCACTGATCCGGAAGGTGTAGGGTTGCTCTACGGTCTGGTTATGGGGCACCGTGACGGAGAATCGGTCGAGCAGCGTCGCCGAGACGATCGTCGACTGGTTCTTTGCGGTATCAAGCCTGCTCTCCACGGCAAACGTCTCCACCGTGTAGGTAACCTCCTGATGCTCGTGGTTCCCGATCCCGATGATGACCGTCTGCGGCGTTCCGGCCATGAACTCCGTCGGGTAATCGGCTGCCGTCCCCTTCGGCCCGAGGATGTAGAACTCGGTGAACCTCTCTCCCTCGTCCGGGGCGACGACGATGAAGATCGTCGTCCCGATGGCCACGAGGAGGGCGGCAACGAGGACGATACCCAGGACCCGGTTGATCCGGGACGCGGAGCTGCCCGAGCTCTCCTCCTGCCCCGCGGTGAGGAACGTGCCGAACGGGACCGTACAACGGCTTTCTTCCGGCAGGCCGCAACGCCGGGACCCTGCGATAAGACCGGTGATGACGCTGGATGCCGCAAGAGAGGCGACAACAGGGAGGATCCGGATATCCGGGTGGATGTAATTCAGCACGAGGCCGAAGAGCAATACAATAGCGATGGCGAGCCCTGAGATGAATGGCAGGGCAACGAGTACGTGAGGGAGACTCCCGCTGATGACCGGGAGATAAACGCCAATGAGGGCGAGGATAACCCATAGATGGGCGAGGTTTACATCCGGCGGGACGGTATGGTGACCGGCAGGACAGATGAAGCGATCGGCGGGTGGTTCAGGCGGCATTCTGGTACCTCATGAAAAGCCCTGCTATAAATAGGTTCTCCGGGGACGCCCATCTCCGGTTCCCGCGGCGTCGACGGGCGTGACTTCCCGAAGCGGGCTCCTCTGCCGGGCGAGTGATCGCCGTGATCGGCGGCTTCCCGCACTGGAATCGCCCTGCCCGAAGAAGGTCCGGTGGCACCTATGGCGATACGACCCCGGAAAAAATCAGTATATTTTAATTGGAGTGTGACAAACGTGCGATCAGTATGCTACGGGAGGAGAGGGACGATCGGGCTTTCACGGGACTTGAGGCGGCCATCATCTTCATCGCCTTTGTTGTCGTTGCATCGGTCTTTGCCTACATCGTTCTCGGGATGGGCATGATTACAGCGCAGAAGAACCAGGAAGTGATGCATGCCGCCCTCGAAGAAGCCGGGTCCGCTCTCCGACCGGGATACGTGGTCATCGCCAGACTGAACTCATCAAGCGTGCTCGATACTGTGGAGTTCGACCTTGAGACCGCGACCGATCTCGCCGCGGTCGATATGGGGAGCATGACCTACACCATCGCCACAAAGGAGACCCTCGTCACGTTCTCCCCCGGCGATACCCGCGTCACCGAAAACTGGCGGTATCAAAAAGATGCCGGAGACTTCCTGGAGGCAGGGGAGGTCGTCACGGTGAACCTTAAGGTCGATAGTGCAGGCATCCGGCCTGGTGATACGTTCACCATCGAGATGACCGCCGCGGGAGGGGCGACCGCTTCACTGACCAGAACAATTCCCACGGGCATTGAGACGAATGTTCACTTCGAGATCTTCTGATACGTCTGGCCTGTCTGATGCCGGGTTCACCGGCCTGGAAGCGGCAATCGTCCTCATTGCATTTGTCGTCGTTGCATCGGTCTTTGCCTTTGTCGTTCTGCAGGCAGGGTTCTTCTCTGCACAGCAGGGTCAGTCGGTTGTTCATCAGGGTGTCGGACAGGCCGGGTCAAGTTGCATGGTGACCGGAAACGTCTACGGCATCAGCAAGAGTCACAACTACATCGAATCCATCATCATTCCGGTCAGACTCACCGCCGGCGGCGAGCCGATCGATATGACCACGGTCTCTGTCCGTATCGTCGGTCCCCGGCATAAGGGGCTACTCACGCAGAGCGAACCTCTTGTTACCAGGGCTCCCAAGAGCGGGTTCTGGAGTATCCAGGAACAATTGAACAGCGACTGCGACCTCCTTCTCGAAGCCGGGGAAGAGTGTTTCTTGAACATCGCGCCGCAGACCCTGACCGACTGCGCTCCATACGGATCGTTTGTCGTCGAGATCAAACCGGCGGGGAGGGCGGCGCTCCGTGTGGAGAGAACCGTCCCGGGCTGCATCACTACGATCACGTCTCTTCACTGACGGCTCTGCCCGGCGTTCAGGAGGTCCCGGTACCTGAGCGTCCCGGCGACCCCGACGGCACCCACCAGTCCAAGCATCAGGCAATCCTCCGGCCCGCCCCCTGTCATAAGGATGCTCTCCGGGAGGCCGGCCGCCCAGGCGTAGAGGGAGGCAAGGGCGAGGAGGCCGAGGAGCGGAATGGAGACGCTGACGAGTTTGCGAGCGGCCGGAAGAAGGTCCGGCCGGGGATTCCAGCAGGCGGTGAGGGCGATGCCGGCCGATGCGAAAAGAAAGACCCACTCCGAGAGCGACGAAGCCTCTGCAAGCAAGGCGTTGCCGAAGTAGTTGGTGTACTCGTAGGGCTGATACGGACCGAGGAGCGGGAAGCACCAGGTGACGGGTAATGTCCACATCGTGTCGAGGACCTGGTGGGAGAGCCCGCCCGCTGCGACGGCGAGGAGTGCAAACGACCCCTGTCGCCGCTCGACGGCGATGCCGAGAGCGAGGAGGAGCACGAGGAAGAGCAGCCCGTGCGCGAATATCCGGCCGGAGTCGAGAGAATCCGCGAGCAGGATGTGGCCCACTGGTTTGTCGATCAGGTCGGGAAGGACGGCCCCGAGGGCGGAGAAGCCGATGAGCCGCCGATCGCCCAGGTGCCTGGCAAGCGCGAGCCCGAGGACGAGGCCGAAGAGGAGGTGGCAGGCGATGAACATCCATCATGGAATTGACGCCTGCCGGCATATAACCCTGCGGTGCGGGCGTATGCGCAAACGATTATGGCCGGCGAAGACCGATAGTTCCCCATCAACATGGCAACGCTCGAGAGACGGGAACTCCTCATCATCTTCGCATCCTTCCTCATTGGCAGTGCAGCAGGCTGGTGGAGCCGCATGCACTGGCAGAGCAGCCTCGCTGCCGTCGCTTCGATGCTCATCGGGACCGTCGTCGGCTACTTCATCATTCTCGCCGTCCTCCGTGCCGTGGGTCACCCGGTCGGGTAGCCGGCGTGGAACGGAATGCGGCGGCACACTCCATCGGCCTGCGGTCGAGATCAGGGGGCGACCGGTCGGGACCCGGGGTCGATCCCGTCTGCGGCTCCCCGACACTCCCGCACCCGTCCGCCCTCGATCGTGAGGACGCGGTCGGCAAGTTCCAGGAGCGATGGACGGTGGGAGATGAGGATGGTCGTCCGGCCCCGGGTCAGCACCCGGAGTATCTGCCGGATCCGGTCCTCGGTTTGCAGGTCCAGCGCCGATGTGGGCTCGTCGAGGATAAGGATGGGCGCGTCTTTCAGGAACGCGCGGGCGATGGCGACCCGTTGCCGCTGGCCGACGGAGAGCTGGGTCCCGCGATCCCCGACGATCGTCCCGTAGCCCTCGGAGAACTGCATGATATCCTCGTGGATCTGCGCCTTCCGTGCAGCCCCTATCACCTCCTCGAAGGTCGCGTCAGGCTTGCTGTAACGGATGTTCTCCTCGATGGTGGTGTGGAAGAGAAAGAGGTCCTGCGAGACGAGCGATACCTGCCGTCGCAGCCACCGGGGGTCGAGCGATGAGAGGTCGCGCTTATCAAGCGTGATCGTGCCGCGCTGCGGCATAAATGCCCGGAGAATCAGGTTGATCAGCGTCGTCTTCCCCACGCCGGTTCTCCCGACGACGGCGACCGTCTCGCCGGGACGGGCGACGAAAGTTGCGTCCCGGATGACCGGGTCCGACTCAGCATAGCCGAACCAGACGCCGGAGAACTCAATCAGGCCCTGCACGTCGGCGGGCGCAATCCCCCCGGTGCCGGGGGCGGTCCCCGCCTCGCCGCTCATCCGGAAGAGTTCGCGCAGGCGGCCGGCGGACGTGAGCGCGGGCTGCATGACGACAGGAAAGGCGAAGAAGGTGTTGACGGTGGGGGCGAACGTCACGATGTAGACCGCGAACGCGACAAAGTCGCCAACGGTCATACCGCCGGCGAGCACCTCGTTCCCGCCGAACCAGAAGGCTGCGATCAACATGAGCGACATCGTGCCGATCCTGAAATACTCCGAGAGCGCCGAGAGCATCGTGTTCCGGATCCGGGCATTGACCATGTTCCGGAGCGTCCCGGAGACCTTGCGCACCTCCCGGTCCTCCGCGGCGTGCGATTTCACGGTATCGATGCCGGAGATCACCTCCTGGAGGTCCCGCGAGACATAGGCCTGCCGCTCGCGTTCCTGGTGGGTGGCGGCGCGGATCCTTCGGATGAAGACAGCGTTGACCAGCAGGTAAAGGGGGATGAAGGCGATGACGACAAGGGTCAGCCTGAGGTTCAGGATGAAGAGGATGACGAGGGTGAAGGCGACGTAGAGGGCGTTTGCGATGATCTGGGGGAGGTACTGGGAGAAGGTGTACTGCAGGATCTGGACGTCGTCGGAGAGGCGGGACATGATGTAGCCGGTCTGCTGCGACTTGAAGTAGGAGAGCGGGAAACTCAGGACATGCTCGACGAGGGTGGTCTGGAGATTGAAGGCGTAGCCTTCTCGGAACCGGGCAGTCCAATAGTTTCGGGCGAGATCCATGCCGCCGGTAAAAAGTCCGAGCGCGAGGAGGGCGACGGTGAGGATGTTGAGCGACGAGAGGATCCCACCGGCTTCCGCGAGGAGAGTATCGGGGAGCGGGGTCTCCCCGAGGAGGATGTTGTCGATGAGGAACTTGATGCTGAGTGGGAGAACGGTCTTTGCGGCGGAGACGAGCGCCGTCGCTACGAGCGCCAGCACGCCCACGCTCCAGATCGGCCGGGCGAACCGGAGGAAGAAGACGAGGTCGGAGAACTGGAGGTCCCTGTCGACCTTCGCCGGCTGCCGCATGATATCCCGGGTGAAGGCGACGGTTCGCCGGCAGTAGTCTGTGATGCTCATGGTATACGGGTCCGCTTAAGGAGCGACGGCTCCGTTGCAATTCCATACGCTCCTCGTGTATAATACCTGCGCACCGGCGGCCGGGGCAAACCAGAACAGCATCGTGCGCCGAGATGCGATTCCCGGATGGTATCGTCAAACGCCTGCCGTTTCTCCGGGGCGGTTGTGGGGGCACTGGCGATCGGTGCGGTCTTCCTCCTCGGTCGCGTGGAGATCCACCCGGATCCGGTGATGACGGTGGCGTTCCTCTTTGGCGGGGGCTCATCGCCGGACTCTTCACCCGGAGCACGGCGAAGGACGGCGCCATCACCGGCGCCATATGCGGGGCAGTCGTGGCCCTCATCGTGGCCTCCGCCACAACCCTCATGAGTCTCGTCGAGAGCAGACCTCAGTATCCCCGTTCCGGACGACCTTGATCTTCTACACTCTCGTCCTCACTGCACTCCTCCTTCCCTACAGCGCCATCGGCGGGGCAGCCGGGGATGCGGCGGGAAACGGTATCCGGAGGGGCGCGGCCGGGGCGGGCGAGCGGACCCGGTGGCTCAGGATCGGTGCCGGCACGGCCATCATCGCCGGTTCGACTCTTATATTTGGTTTTCTCGGCCCGCTGATTGTAGTTTCTCCGCTCGTCGGCGGCGTTATCGCGGGGTACGCTGCCGGCAGCAGGCCGGAGGACGGTCTCGAGGCCGGGCTTGTCACGGCGCTCTTCGGGACCGGTCTCTTTTCTATCCCACTACTCTGGACTGCTTCTTCCGGCACGGGGTTCGTCGCCGGGCTCGCGGGGATGGCAACGGTCGCGCTGGGATTATTGTTCCCTCTCTTCGGGGCCGCCGGTGGGGCTGCCGGTGCGGTTATGCGTGGGAACCTCCGGCAGGACTAGTAGCGGTCGGTCGAAGAGGTCGTTGCTCGCCGGTCGGGGAAGGTTATGGCTGCGATGCTCCCTGTTGCCTGTGACAGAGGAAGCCGGGGGTACTGCGCTCCGCTGTCGCACGGAGAACGGCTTTTTCCCACAATATGTTCTGATTATTATATTATCACAAAAATTAAATACTCCCCGGCCCGTATCGACTCCGTTGGAGTGGGAACCTCTGTCCCACGGATTCTGGAGATGTGATGTAGATGAAAGGGGCTACCACAACGGTGGAGAGACGAAGTATTGTACGAGGGAGAGATCTTGCGGATTACTCGGTTCGGAATCCGCGGGGTGAAGACCTCGGGAGTATCAAGGATGTCGTGATCGATATCAGCGAAGGCTGCATCGCCTACGCCGCCCTCTCGTTCGGGGGTATCATGGGGCTCGGCGATAAGCTCTTTGCCGTCCCCTGGGAGGCGCTTCAGTACAACGGGGCTGACGACGTCTTCGTTCTGGACGTGTCCAAAGAGCGGCTGGAGAACGCACCCGGGTTTGATAAGGACAACTGGCCAACGACCGCCCAGCGCGAGTGGCTCACCGGCATGTACAGTCACTACGGGTATACGCCTTACTGGGAGCGGTGAGCCCCGGGGAAGAGCAGGAACCGGATCGGTTCGCGGGCCCGTGTGCAGACCCGGGTCCGTGACCGGCGTGTTGCACCGATTCCTCCCCCGACTCAAGTCGGGGGGCTCCTCGGCCCATGATCCTGAATATCCTTTTTTTCGCACCGGGCCGCCTGACGAGCGCATACTCGTTATTCCCACCCTTCGACCGAACGGGTCTCTCAGCGTCCCGGGAGCCGGAGGGGGGTCTTCTCGCCCACAGGGATGATGCGAACCGGTGATCTGCGGGGGTGGGGGTCCGTGCCGCGATACGTTCGCCACCCACGCCCGGGCCCCAACGGCCCCTCCAGGCCCGTCTGCACCCGAGCCTTTCGTCGGAATTTTTATTTAAAGATTTGGATCGCAAACGGCTATGAAGTATCAGGACAAAGAGATCTGCATACAAAAATGAAGAAAATCGTCATCAAGGGGGCACGGGAGCACAACCTCAACAATATCACCGTCGAACTCCCGCGCGACCGGCTTATCGTCCTCACCGGCGTCTCCGGATCGGGGAAATCCACGCTTGCCTTCGACACCATCTATGCCGAAGGGCAGCGGCGTTACGTGGAGTCGCTCTCCGCTTATGCACGGCAGTTCCTCGGGCTGATGCAGAAGCCGGACGTCGACAGCATCGACGGGCTCTCGCCTGCCATCTCCATCGAGCAGAAGACGACGTCAAAAAATCCCCGGAGCACCGTCGGCACCGTCACCGAGATCTACGACTACCTTCGGCTCCTCTTTGCCCGGATAGGAAAACCGTTCTGCCCGGAGCACCAGATCCCCATCGAGGCCCAGTCGCCGGAGAAGATCGCCGATCATATCGCCGAGGTGATGGCCGGGACGGTTACCATCCTCGCCCCGGTCGTCCGGCAGAAGAAGGGGACCTACCAGCAGGTCTTCAAGGACCTCGACCGGGAAGGCTACACCCGGGTACGGGTCAACGGCGAGATTCGCCGGACCGACGAGGAGATCGCCCTCGATCGCTACCGGAAGCACGACATCGATGTGGTCATCGACCGACTCTCCGTAGACGAGCGGTCCCGGCTCGTCGAAGCGATCGAAAACGCCCTTGCAAAGTCCGAAGGGCTCGTCATCGCCGTCGACGAGGATGGCCGGGAAGAGACCTGCTCATCGCTCATGGCCTGCCCGATCTGCGGGATTGCGTTTGAGGAACTCCAGCCCCGGATGTTCTCCTTCAACAGCCCGTTTGGCGCGTGTGATGAGTGCAACGGTCTCGGAATCAAGATGGAATTCGACCCCGACCTGATCATCCCCGACAGGAACAAGTCCATCGCCGAAGGTGCCGTCATGCTCTACCGGAACTTCCTTGACGGTTACCGGAACCAGTACCTCAGCGGTGTCGCAAAACACTTCGGGTTTTCGGTCTTAACGCCGATCAAGGACCTCACCGAGCAGCAGTATACGGCGCTGATGTTCGGCTCGCCGGAGCACCTTCGCCTCTCGATGAAGATGAAGAACGGGGACGCGTGGTCGCGTTCCGGGACGTGGGAGGGTCTCGTCCCACAGACCGAGCGGCTCTACCGCCAGACCCAGTCGGAGTACCGCCGCCGCGAACTCGAGAAGTTCATGCGGGTCCTTCCCTGCCCGAAGTGCGGGGGCAAGAGGCTCAAAGATAAGGTCCTTGCCGTGAAGGTTGCCGGGAAGTCCATCGTCGAGGTCACCGACCTCTCCATCACGGGGGCACTCTCATTCTTCCGGACCCTGGACCTCACCGAGAGCGAGCGCGAGATCGCAAAACAGGTCCTAAAGGAGATCATCGCCCGGCTCGAGTTCCTGAAACAGGTCGGCGTCGGCTACCTGACCCTCTCGCGGAGCGCAGGCAGCCTCTCGGGCGGGGAAGCACAGAGGATACGCCTTGCAACACAGATCGGGTCGAACCTGACGGGTGTGCTCTACGTCCTCGACGAGCCGTCCATCGGGCTGCACCAGCGGGACAACCGGAAACTGCTCGAGACCCTGCAGCATCTCCGCGACCTGGGGAACACTCTCGTCGTGGTGGAGCACGATGAAGAGACAATCCGGAGCGCCGACTGGGTCGTCGACATGGGACCGGGGGCCGGGCTCCACGGCGGCGATATCGTTGCACAAGGCCCTCCGGATGCTGTCTCGGCAAACCCGGCCTCGCTCACGGGCCGTTATCTCTCCGGCGACCTCAGGATCGAGGTCCCCCCCGATCGCCGGAGGAGCGATCGGTTCATCCGCCTTGCGGGCTGCCGGGAGAACAACCTGAAAGGCATCGACGCGAATGTCCCCATCGGCGTCCTGACGGTCGTCACCGGGGTCTCGGGGTCGGGGAAGTCCACGCTCATATACGAGACGCTCTACCGGGCGCTGATGCGGGAACTCCACGGTTCGCGGGAACCCCCGGGGGAGCACGACAGCCTCACGTTCGACGACGAGATCGACAAGGTGATCGTCATCGACCAGAGCCCCATCGGGCGGACGCCGCGCTCGAACCCGGCGACCTACACCAAGGTCTTCGACGAGATCCGGAAGGTCTTTGCCGGGACCAAGGAGGCGAAGGTCCGGGGCTACAAGCCCGGCCGGTTCTCGTTCAACGTCAAAGGCGGACGGTGCGAGGCCTGCCAGGGCGACGGGCTCATCAAGATCGAGATGAACTTCCTCCCCGACGTCTACGTCGAGTGCGAGGAGTGCAAGGGGGCGCGCTACAACCGCGAGACCCTCGAGGTGAAGTACCGGGGCAAGTCCATCGCCGACGTCCTCGAGATGAGCGTCGAGGAGGCGATCGCCCTCTTCGAGAACGTCCCCTCGATCAGGAACAGGCTCGATACGCTCTCCCGGGTGGGGCTCGGCTACATCAAACTCGGCCAGAGTTCCACCACCCTCTCGGGCGGCGAGGCGCAGCGGATCAAGCTGACCCGGGAACTCGCAAAGCGGGCCACAGGGAAGACAATCTACCTCCTCGACGAACCGACGACCGGGCTGCACTTCCACGACGTGAAGAACCTGATCGCCGTCCTCGACGACCTGGTGGCCCGGGGAAACACGATGGTCGTGATCGAGCATAATCTGGACGTGATCAAGTCCGCCGACTACGTCATCGACCTTGGTCCGGAGGGCGGGGACGCCGGCGGTGAGGTCGTCGCGGCCGGAACCCCCGAGGAGGTCGCTGCGGTGGAGGGGAGCCACACAGGCGCGTTCTTAAAAGAGATCCTTAAAACACCATGATCGATCCCCAGAAACTTCCAACCGAGCCCGGGTGCTACCTCTTCTCCGACGACGAGGGCACCATCATCTACGTCGGGAAGGCAAAGAACCTCAAGCGGCGCGTATCAAGTTACTTCTCCCGGCACGACCTCGACCCGAAGACCAGACGGCTCGTCGCCGCGATCGCCGGGATCGACTTCATCGTCACCGATACCGAGGTCGAGGCGTTCATCCTCGAGAACACCCTGATCAAGAAGCACCAGCCGAAGTACAACATCGACCTCAAAGACGCGAAGAGATACGCCTACATCCACGTCACCGACGAGCCCTACCCCCGGATCCACACTGCCCGTCAGCCCGATGGTAACGGCCGCTACTACGGGCCGTTCGTCTCCGCACGGGAGCGTGAAGACCTACTTCGCCTCTTAAAATCACTCTTTGGCCTCCGGTCATGCCGGCGCCTCCCCCGGCGGCCGTGCCTCCGTGCACACATCGGCTCGTGCAGCGCCCCCTGCAGCGGGAGGATAACCGAGGACGACTACCGCGAGCGGGTCCGGAGGGCCGAGGCGGTCCTGAAAGGGGATATCGCCGGGCTCATCCGGACGCTCAGAGAGGAGATGGCGGCGCACGCGGAACGGCAGGAGTACGAGCGGGCGATGGAGCTCCGCGACCAGGTTGCGGCCCTCGAAGGGCTTCGGGAGCGGCAGCACGTCGACCGGCAGAAGACCTACAACGAGGATATCGTCAACTATATCGTGAGCGAGGGAACCGTCTTTCTGATGCTCTTCAACGTCGACCGGGGAACGCTTGCCGGGAAGCATGAGTACACCTTCGACGAGACGGAGGGGTTCCTCGAGGAGTTCCTCGCCCGCTACTACGCCCAGAACGAGCCCCCGGAGGAGGTGATCCTCCCGGAGCCGGTCGACGACGCGGTTGCCGGCTACCTCTCCCACCTCCGGGGCGGCAAGGTCCGGGTGGTCGTGCCGCAGCGGGGCGAGAAGAAGAACCTCCTCGACCTGGTCAGGAAGAACGTCGAGATCGGGTTCTTTGGGGACCGGATCAAACTGGACGAACTGAAGCGCCGCCTGCACCTCCCGGATCTCCCGGTCGCGATCGAGTGCTTCGACATATCCCACCTCTCCGGGACGGCGATGGTGGGCTCGATGGTCCGGTTCCTCTGGGGGAAACCCGACAGGCGGAACTACCGGCGGTTCCGGATACGGACGGTCGAGGGGGTCGATGACTTCGCCGCCATCGCCGAGGTGGTCCGGCGCCGCTACTCGCGCCTGCAGAAGGAGGGCGGCGAATTCCCCGACCTGATCCTCGTGGACGGCGGGAAAGGGCAGCTTGCGGCGGCAACCGCGGTGCTCAGGGACCTCGGGATCAAGGTCCCGATCGCGGCCATTGCAAAGCGCGAGGAGGAGGTCTTCGTGCCGGGCTTCTCCCACCCCCTGCCCCTTGAGAGGCACGAGAAGGCGTCGCTCTTCCTCCAGGAGATCCGCGACGAGGCGCACCGGTTCGCGATCACGTATCACAGAACGCTCAGGAAGAAGACAGTGGCACCATGACGGCATTTCACTTGAAAGCAGATTTTAAGCCTACCGGATCGCAGCCCGACGCGATACGGAAACTCACCGGCGGGCTCGCCCGCGGCGAGCGGTTCCAGACCCTCCTCGGGGTCACGGGGTCGGGGAAGACGTTCACGATAGCAAACGTAGTCGAGGCGGTCCGGAAACCCACCCTCGTCGTCGCCCACAACAAGACGCTTGCTGCCCAGCTCTACAACGAGTTCAAGTCGTTCTTCCCGGAGAACCGGGTGGAGTACTTCGTCTCCTACTACGACTACTACCAGCCCGAGTCATACATCGCAAAACGCGACCTCTACATCGAGAAAGACGCCCAGATCAACCCCAAGATCGAGCAGATGCGGCTTGCGGCGACCGCATCGCTCCTCTCGCGCCCCGACACCATCATCGTCGCCTCGGTCTCCTGCATCTACGGCCTCGGCAACCCCGCGAACTTCCAGGGAATGGGATTTGAGGTAAAGGTCAGGGACCGGATGCGGCGAGACGACATCATCCGGAGGCTCATCGAGATTCAGTTCGAACGCAACGACATCGAACTCGCGCCGGGCCGGTTCCGGGTGAAGGGCGACACGATCGATATCGTCCCCGGCTACTTCAACAACATCATCCGTATCGAACTCTTCGGGGACGAGGTGGACCGGATCAGCGAGATCGACAGGAACTCCGGCCAGCGGCTCGAGACGATGGACTACTTCTTCGTCTACCCGGCCCGCCACTTCGTCGCCCCGGAGGAGGAGAAGGAACGGGCGATCGTCTCGATACAGGAGGAACTTGAGGAGTGGCTCCCGAACCTCGGCATGCTCGAGGCGCACCGCCTGCGCCAGCGGACCCTTTACGACATCGATATGATCCGGGAGACCGGGACCTGCAAGGGGATCGAGAACTACTCCCGCCACTTTGATGGGCGAAAAGCCGGGGAGCAGCCCTACTGCCTGCTGGACTACTTCCCGGAGGACTTCATGATGGTGATTGACGAGAGCCACCAGACCCTGCCCCAGGTCCGCGGGATGTACCACGGCGACTACTCGCGGAAGAAGTCCCTCGTGGACTACGGGTTCCGGCTCCCGTCGGCCTTCGACAACCGGCCGCTGAAGTTCGACGAGTTCTCGGGCTACATGCGAAACGTCATCTTCGTCTCGGCGACCCCGGGGGATTACGAGCTGGAGCGCTCAAGCGTCGCGGAGCAGATCATCCGGCCGACGGGGCTCGTCGACCCGGCGGTCGAGGTCCGGCCGATCGAGGGGCAGATCCCGGATGTCATCGCCGAGATCCGTGCCACGATCGAACGCGGCGACCGTATACTCCTGACGACCCTCACGAAGAGGCTCGCCGAGGAACTCTCGGAGTACCTGGCCGAACAGGGAATCAAGACTCGCTACCTCCACTCCGAGATCAAGACCATCGAGCGGACCGAGATCATCCGGCAGCTCCGGCTCGGGAAGTACGACGTCCTCGTGGGGATCAACCTCCTCCGCGAGGGGCTCGACATCCCCGAGGTCGGGCTCGTGGGAATCCTCGACGCCGATAAGGAAGGGTTCCTCCGCGACGCGAGAAGTCTGGTCCAGACGATCGGCCGGGCCGCCCGGAACGTGAACGCGAAGGTGGTGCTCTACGCTGACACCATGACCGACTCGATCAAGAAGGCGATGGCCGAGACCGGGCGGAGGCGCGCGATGCAGATGGAGTATAATGCCCTGCACGGCATCACGCCGCAGACGATCACAAAGCCGATCCGGGAGAAAGAGATCGATATCACCGACGTCAAGCACGTCCCGAAGTCGGAGATCCCGAACCTTATCATCGAGCTCGAGACCGAGATGCAGGAGGCGGCGGAACGCCTTGAGTTCGAGCGGGCGATAGCGCTGCGGGATACGATCCGGAAACTGCAGGGCGGGGAAACGCGGTAGGGGGCTGGCCCATCGAAAAACAGACGGGAAAGGCGCTCTGACAGTGGGGGTTGCAGTCACCTGCCGCTGATGAATGAAACCAATTGGGTGCGCGAAGGCCCGGTACGCTGGACCGTGAGGAGTGCGAGCATAGTGAGCTTGAGAAGGCCGAAGGCCTTTGGTGCAAGCGTAGCGGCGAGTTTGAGCACTGTGTTAGGTGCGAGGATGTGGCTGCACTCATTTCTTTTCGCGGGAGGCGGTTGGCCGTGCGTGCCGGTTAGCCTGTTCAGAATGTAGGAGTTCAGGTGATCTGTGTGTCCCTTCGCCCCGGTTCACGAGGTGTTCAAATTCTCTGTGGTCACTTGCCTACTTGCGGGGACTATTAAATTCCAGTCTGTCACTCCACCCATACACCGATTGCCACCTGCTATCGCCACGCACTGCCCCCGCCCCCTGGGGCGGGGGAGGAGCGCGAAGCGCGGGCGGGGTGGGGTCACAGAGGTATGACAATCTGTTGACTTTGAACCTGAACACTGAAGATACAAGGTAGAGACAGGGGAGGGGGGCATGCCCCCTCGAGGGCCTTCGGCCTTCTCATACTCCTGCCCTGCAGGCGGACCCTCCCCTTCACACCTCAACACTCCCCTCAACCGGGCGCATCGTCCCGCGCTGGGGCAGGATGATCCAGAGCAGGATGTAGATGGCAATCCCGGGCAGGAATCCCGTGAGCGCGGTGACGATTGCCCAGATCACCCGGATGACATTCGGGTCAATCTCAAGGTATTCTCCGATGCCGCCGCATACCCCGGCGATCCACCGGTCGTTTCGTGAGCGGTATAACTTCTTCGCCATGACAACTCGCCGGGGCCCCTTTTACCGTATGCGTAATAGGTGTTTCCCCGGAGGGGGAGGGGAGCGGCGGCAGTCCCGAACGGTTCAGCCGGCCGCCGGGCGAACGGCACCGGACTTCCGGCGCGTCGATCGCCGCCGGGACTTTTCGGCCGGCCGGTCCGGGGGGCAGGCGTCGCATCCGCCGCAGGGAAGAGCGTCGTAGCGTTCCCCGAAGTAGGCGAGGAGCCGCTCCCGCCGGCACCCCGTCGTGGTGCAGTAGTCCACCATCCTCTGGAGTTTCGAGCGTGCGACCTCGCGCTGGAACTCGGACGGGAGGTCGCGGTCGATGAAGGAACGAAGGCGTTTTGCGTCGTCGTCGTGGTAGAAGAGGATGCAATCACTCGCACCGCCATCCCTCCCGGCCCGGCCGCTCTCCTGGTAGTAGGCCTCGAGCGTCTTTGGCATATCGTAGTGGACGACGAACCGCACATCCGGCTTATCGATGCCCATGCCGAACGCGCTCGTCGCGCAGACGATCCCGACCTTCCCGCCGATGAACCGGTCCTGGGTCTTTTCCCGGGCGGCCGCCGTCATCCCGGCATGGTAAGAGAGCGCCGGAAGACCGTCGGCCCGGAGCCGGGCAGCGAGCGTCTCGGCTCCCTCCCTCGTCGCGGTGTAGACGATCCCGGCGTCGGTCCTCCTGCCCCGCAGGTAGGTGCGAAGTTGTTCGTATGCGTCCTCTCCCTTCGGGACGACGGCATACCGGAGGTTCTCCCGGTTGAAACTCCCGACGTAGACCGAAGGGTCGTTGAGGTTGAGCTGCCGTGCGATGTCCTCGCGGACGTCCGGGGTCGCGGTCGCCGTCAGGGCGACCATCGGCACACCCGGGAACCGTTCCTTGAGGACCGCGAGCGAACGGTACTCCGGGCGGAACTGGTGCCCCCACATCGATATGCAGTGCGCCTCGTCGACCGCAATCAGCGTGACAGGGAGGGATGCCGCGAGGTTGAGGAAGTCGTCGCTGACCGCCTTCTCCGGCGAGACGTAGAGGATCTGGACCAGGTTCTCCTCGAGGTCCGCAAGGACCCGGCGTGTCGTTGTGTAGGAGCCGGAAGAGTTCAGCGCTTCGGCGCCGATCCCGCGTGCCTGCAGATCGTCGACCTGGTCCTTCATCAGGGCGATGAGAGGCGAGATCACCAGCGCAACGCCGTCGCCGATGAGCGCCGGGACCTGGTAGCAGAGCGACTTACCGCCCCCGGTCGCAAGTACGGCGAGAGCGTCGCGCCCGTCCAGGATGTCCCGGATGATCTCCTGCTGGTAGGGCTTGAATGCCGTATGCCCGAAGTAACGCTGCAGGATCAGGTGCGTTCGGTCCATCACTATATAAGTGGGTGCTCTACCGGCATAGTCTCTTCGACCCCCGAAAATCGGGCAACACAGCCCGATCCGGTGGTGGTTCTTACCTTGAAACCTCGTCCCAGAAGCCGGTGAACGCGGCGAAGATCCGCTCCCGGAGCCCGGCAAGCCGTGCCTCGTCGACCTCGCGATCTTCTGTTTCGTAGAGGCCGCGGTTGATCTCGACCTGGACCCAGGGGATCCGCGTCCGCCGGTAGTGCGCCACCGATATGAACCCGCCCCGGAAGGGGTCGTTCATCGCAACCCTTCCTTCGCCGTCGAACTCTGCCTGGAACGACCGGGCAAGCGCCTGGAGCCACTCCGGCGGGCAGGTCACGAGGGCGCCTTTCTTCAGGGGATTCCCGTATCGGTCGCCCCGGTTACTCAGGCAAAAGAGCGGGCGTTCTCGTCCGACGTCCATCCGGACCGGGGGGGAACGCGGCAGCATGCTGTGGCAGTCGAAGGCGATCCTGATCGGAAGGGTATCGAGGGCCCGGGCCAGCCGTCCATGGAACGGGTGGTAGTAGTTCTGCAGGAGGAGCCCGATCAACTCCCTCCCGGGCACCCGGCCCTTCCGGAATACCGGGGTCCCGTCCTGCGTGATGACCTTGACCACACCGTCCTGGACCCGTGGAGGGTAATCGTAGGGCGCCCGGTTGGTGTCGACGAAGATCCGCGAGAGATCGAAGTCAATCAGCGTCTCCACCGCATTATCGAACCCGTACAGGAGGCGCGTATGGGGATCGCTGTTGAAGATGATCTCCTCTCGCGAGAGGTTAACGAGACTCCGGACCTCGGGCGGAACAGAGACGCCCCCGTGGGGAATCGAGACAAGGAAAGGATACCGGCCGCTCAACCTCCTCCACCTCCTTCGGGATCGCTTCGGGAACCGGCGCTCATGCTGCCTCCAAACGCTGGTGTATATGAGGCACCGGTACTAAAGCGCACCGGTCGCAGAAGTCGGCACAGGCTGCCGGCAGCATGGGGAGGAGGACAGTTCGGCCGACCGGGCACGCAATTTATAATGGCGGGGCCACCATCTAACGATCGGAGGCCGGTTTGAGATGGTTCAGGATAGAGAGCAGTGGTCGTCAACCCTGGGATTCATTCTCGCAAGCATCGGCTCGGCCGTAGGGATAGGCAACATCTGGCGGTTTCCCTACATCGTGGGTGTCAACGGGGGCGGAGCGTTCCTGGTCCCGTACGTGATCTCCGTTCTCCTCTTCGGCGTTCCCTTGATGATGCTCGAACTCGCCATCGGCCGCTCCACGGGGAAGTCGGTGGTCTCCGCCTTCCAGTCGATACACCGGCGTTTTACGTTTGCAGGCCTCATCATCGTCGCCGTCGTCAGCCTGATCCTCGGCTACTACCTGGTTATAACGGGCTGGGTACTCGCGTACGCGCTCTCCTTTATCATCGGGCAGCCGATGGCGTTCGATATGTTCACCGATTCCTATCTCCCGCTCATCTTCTTCCTCCTCTCAGGGCTCACCGTCTTCGTGACCGTGCGCTCCGGGGTCCGGAAGGGAATCGAGAGGGCCTCCCGGTACCTCATCCCGGTCCTCATCGCGATCCTCCTCTTCCTCGTGGCCTTCTCCCTCACCCAGCCCGGGGCGGTCGAGGGGATCGGGTTCTACCTCGCTCCGGACACCTCAAACCTGACTGACCCCGGCGTCTGGATCGCAGCGTTCGGGCAGGCCTTCTTCTCGCTCTCCGTGGGCATGGGGATCCTGCTCACCTTCGGGAGTTATCTCCGCAAAGAGAGCCTCTTTCGGAGCGGCATCATCATCGCCGCCGCCGATACGCTGATCGCGATCCTTGCCGGGCTCATAATCTTTCCCCTCGTCTTCACCTCGGGCCTCGACCCCGCGGCCGGGGTGAACCTCGCGTTCGTGACCCTCCCCTCCGCTTTTATCCGGATCCAGTTCGGTATGATGCTCGGAGCGCTCTTCTTCCTCATGCTCTTTGCCGCAGCCCTCACCTCCGCGGTCTCCATGCTCGAGGTTCCCGTGGCGGCGCTGATGGACTCTTACGACTGCCCGAGAAGGCGTGCGACGCTCCTTGTCGTTGCCGCAATCATGCTCCTCGGCCTGCCGTCCGCCCTCAGTTACACCGCCCTGAAGTTCTCAGTCTTCGGGATGCCGTTCCTCGACCTCGCCGATTATGTCTTCGGGACGATCGGCCTCATCGCCGCAGCACTGATTGTCGCCATCGTCGGCGGGTGGTTCATGAACCGCATCCGGATCTGTGCGGAGATCGGCGGGTGCGGATGGCGGCAGAGAGTGTATATGGCGCTCATCCGCTACGGGGTTCCTGCCGTCCTGCTGGTCACGCTGGCAGGCAGTCTCCTTCGGGGTGCAGGATGAGCGGGGCCGCCTTCCCCGGCCCGTACTCCCCGAGAACCCTCGTCGGAGCGTCGGAAAAAGGGTTAAAACTTCGGCACCTGCTCTTCTTCCCGCCTGCTCGCTTCCTCTGCGCGGAGGATCTCAAGGACGTCCTGCATATCGGGAACCGTCGTCGTCGGATACTTCTCGACGAATATGACGCGCTGGAACTCATCGATGACGATGTTTGCCCGCCGGGCATAGCCCTTCGTGCCGTCAAAGACGTCGTACATCTGCGCAACCTCGCCGTGAGGCCAGAAGTCTGCAAGGAGCCGGGTCTGTTTGATGCCGAGACTCTCCGCCCACGCCCGTTTGCAGGGGACGGAGTCCACACTGATGCCGAGGGCAACAGCATCCAGGGCATCGAACGCCTTCCGGTTCGTCTCCAGCGCCTGCATCTGTCGTGCACAGATGCTGGTCCAGGCCAGCGGGTGAAATGAAAGGATAACCCGCTTTCCCGAAAAGCCCGATGAGCGGATCTCGTTTCCGTTCTGGTCGGGAAGCGAGAAGTCCGGTGCCAGTTCGCCAAGTTCGACCATCGTGCATCACCCGGTGAGAATCGGGCCCGTCGATGATAAACATTTCTCATGGTCGACCCGGGTCGTTCCCGGTGCCCGAGGGCTTCATCTGCCCCTCCGCGAATCCCGCAAGTTTAAGACTTCTGCCATTGAGAGTAATACGATGCCCCTGGCTACCGATATCGCGATCATCGTCCTGCTGATACTTGCAAACGGCTTCTTCTCGATGACAGAATTTGCGCTCATCTCTGCGAAAAAGTCACGCCTGCAGAAGAAGGCAGAGGACGGCGATGCCGGGGCGGCGACCGCCCTCAACCTTGCCGAGGACCCGACACAGTTCCTCTCCACCGTTCAGGTCGGGATCACCGTCATCGGGATCCTCTCCGGAGCTTTCGGTGGGGCGACGCTCGCGGGCCCTCTTGCGGAGGTATTCACCGGAATCCCACTGGTTGCCCCATACAGCGGTCCGCTTGCGGTCGTAATCGTCGTCGCCGTCATCACCTACCTGACGCTCGTGATCGGCGAACTGGTGCCGAAGCGGGTGGCGATGAACAACGCCGAACGGATTGCATCGTTGGTCTCGCGCCCGATACGGCTCCTCTCCCTGGCCGCCGCCCCGCTCGTCCGGGTGCTGACCGCCTCGACCGAGGCGATCCTTATGGTGCTCGGGGTGCGCAAGCCCTCGGGCCCGGAGGTTACTGAAGAGGATGTCAGGGTCCTGATCGGTCAGGCCACCCAGGCGGGCGTGTTCCAGGAGGCGGAACAGGATATGGTGGAGAGCGTCTTCCGCCTCGCCGACCGGCGGGTCAGCGTACTGATGACCCCGCGTCCCGACATCGTGGCCGTAGACGTGGAGGATTCCCTCGAAGAGAACTGGCAGATGATGGTGGCGTCGGGGCACATCTACTTCCCGGTCTTCCGCGAGCACCTGGACAACCTGCTCGGCATCGTCTCTGTCCGTGACCTCTGGGCGCGGATGATCGCGGGCGAGACGCCCGACCTTACGAAGGCTATCAAACCCGCCCTCTTCGTGCCCGAGAGCGTTCCTGCGCTCTCGGTTCTCGATGAGTTCAAGACAACCAGAGCGCGGATAGCCCTTGTCACCGACGAGTACGGGAGCATCCAGGGGCTGGTCACCATCCACGACATCATGGAGTCGATCGTCGGCGGCATCCCGTCGACCGGGGAGGTGCCGGAGGGCCAGGTGGTTCGCCGTGAAGACGGGTCGTGGCTTCTCGATGGGATGCTCCCGGTCGACGAGCTCCACGACCTTATCGGCACCGATACCCTGCCCGGAGAAGGGCACGGATACTACCAGACGCTCGGCGGGTTCGTGATGATGTATCTTGAGCGGACACCGAAGACCGGAGACAGGTTCACCTGGAAGAATCTCCAGTTCGAAGTCCTCGATATGGACGGCTACCGGGTCGACAAGGTGCTCATCATGCCGTTGGCCGCCGGCGAGGAAAAAAGTGAGTAGATTTTTACCCGATCTCAACGAGCGTGACGGTGAACGTGAGGTCAACACCTGCAAGGTGGTGGTTCGCGTCGATGGTGACCGCGTCGGGAGATACACCGGCGACCCTCCCGGGCAGCACCTGCCCGCCTGAGAGGGTTATCCCGACCTGGTCTCCGACGGTCAGGTTCTCGCCCCCCGGGATCTCGGCCGGGTCGGCGACAAAGACGAGTTCCTCCCGGTGCGGCCCGTAGGCCTGGTCGACAGGAACATGGATGGTCTTCGTCTCTCCGACCTGCATCCCGACGACACCCGCATCAAACCCGGGGATCACCGCATTGCTGCCGACGACAAACTCGAGCGGCTCACGTCCGGCGGAACTGTCAAAGACCGTCCCGTTCTCGAGTGTTCCGGTGTAGTGGACCCTCACAGTATCCCCGGGCTTCACCACCGCCTGCCCGCCGTCGCTCGCAACGCAGCCTGAGGCAAGGATCAAGGCGCACGCGATCAGGAGGACGGAATACACCTGCTTTCTCCTCATAATTCTCCCCCGCTCTCGAGCGCCTTGCCGAAGCATTCCACTGCCTCTGCAAACCTGCCCTGTCGATCAAGCGCTCTTCCTTTCAGGTACCATGCCCGGGCATGCCGGGGGTCCATCTCCAGGACCTTATCGAAGCATGCGCCTGCCTGATCGTGTCTGCCCAGGTGACCGAGAGCGAGCCCCTTGCAGAGCCAGGTGTGAATGTCCCCACCGCCCAGTCCGATCGCCGTATCGAACGCACTGACGGCATCGGCATGTCGTCCGAGCGTATCCATGAGCATCCCGGTGACGTTCCAGATAGCCGCGTTCTTCGGGTCGATCTCGACTGCCTTCTTGTAACTCATCAGGGCGTCATCGTACCTGCCCGCCTTTTCGAGCACCGCTCCCCGCATAAAGAGAGCGGCGGGGTTATCAGCCTGGATGACGATGATCTTGTCGATCGACCTGACCGCCTCCCCGTAACGGCCAAGATGGATGAGGGCCGATGAGCGGGCATGGAGGGTCTCGATGCTGGCCGGTTCCCGGTCGAGCACCCGCGTATAGACGTCGAGCGCATCCTCGTGCCTGCCGGCCTTCTCGTGCGCCTCCCCGAGTCTCCGCAGGGTGAGGGTATCCGCCGGATCGGCCCTGATCACCTTCTCGAAACATTCCACCGCATCGACGTAACGCCCGAGCCACATGAAGATCTCCCCGCGCCGCTGCCAGGCAGCCCGGTTCTCCGGGCTGGCTTCGATGATGCCGTTGGAACACTCCAGCGCCTCGTCATACCGGCCCATATGCACAAGGGCGCTCTCGAGGGTGTACCACGCCTCAGCGTCGCGCTCATCGCCTTCGAGCACCAGCGCATACTGTCTGATTGCGTCGCCGAACTTCCCGTCCCGCTCAAGCGCCATCCCAAACGCCATTCTCGCATCCCGGTCGTCGGGAGAGATCTTCAGGTAACGCTCGTACGCTTCGGCCGCCTCCTGGTGCCTGCCGACGGCCTCCAGCATATCCGCCCGGATCTTTGTGACCGCCGCATTCGAGGCGTCGGAGGCGAGCACCCGGTCGCAGCACTCGATCGCCTCCTGGTGCCTGCCAAGCCGCGCGAGGGCGACGGCGAGGGCAAAGAAGGCACCGATATCTTCCGGCCGCCCGGCGGTCACTTTCGCATAACACTCCGCTGCATCCGCGTACTGCCCCATCCTCTCCAGGGCCCGGCCCCGGTTAAGCCATGCAAAGAGGTCTTCCGGGTCGGCGAGGGTGACCTGCTCAAACCGCTCGGCGGCCTCCTCGTACCGCCCGAGCGCCGCGAGGGTGATCCCGAGGTTCATCAGGTCTCCCCCGGCATCCGGATTGGCTGCAAGGAGCGTCTCGTAGCAGTCGGCGGCTTCCGCATAGCGCCCGAGACCCTCGAGGATCCGGGCTTTCCGTGTAAGTATCCCGGGACCTGCCTCCGCCACCCGGTTGATGGACTCGAGCGCCTTCTCGTATTGTCCCAGGTGTTCGAGCGCCGTGATTCGGCCAAGGAGGGCAGCCCGATCGGCCGGGGCCCCGAGGAGCGCCCGGTCAAAACAGGCGAACGCCTCCTCGTACCTGCCAAGGTGCATGAGTGCGTCTCCCCGGTTCTTCTCCGCTGCCGTATCCCCGGGGTTGGCCGCAAGAAGGACATCAAACGTCTCCGCCGCCTCTGCATACCGTGAGAGGTGCATCAGGGCATTCCCCTTCCGGTGCAGGGTGTGCGGGTCGTCGCCAGCGGTGTCCCGTACCCGGTCAAGAGACGCCAGGGCATCGTCGTACCTGCCGAGGTCTTCGAGGACGTCCGCTTTCATCGAGCGGGCGGCGATGTTATGCGGCTCTTTCGCAAGAATTACATCAAGGCGACGATTGGCCTCGTCATACCTGCCGAGACGGACGAGTGCGATGCTGCTCTGGAGCAGCGCGGAGGTGTTTCCCGGGTCGGCCTCGAGGAGTTGTTCGAAGTTCTCCTGCGCCTCCGCATAGCGCCCGAGGTTGAGCAGCGCAACCCCCCGGCAGTTCAGGATGATCTCGTTTCGGGTATCGATACTCGACGGCTTCTGCTTCCCGGGACCCCCAGACCCGTCTCTCTCGAAGAGCGCAAGGTCGGTGCCGCTCCCGATCCACTTCATCCCGGTCATCGACTGGTTCTCGAGCACCCGGTCGAACGACCGGATCGCCTCGGCGTACTGGCCGAGGCGGAAGAGCGCCATGCCGCGGGCGTACCACACCTGGCCCTGACCCTGATCGTGCTTCAGGATCTGGTCGAAACTTTTGACCGCCCGATCGTAGCGGCCGAGTGTATCGTAGACCAGCCCCATGGAGTACCGGACCGGGATATGATCCGGATCGGCGAGGGCGACCTTATCAAAGCATTCCATCGCGCCGGTATAGTCTCCAGCCCTGAGGAGGAGTGAACCGCGGTGATACCAGGCAGGCATATTCCCCGGATTGACGGCGACGATCTCTCCATAGCAGCCGGCGGCGTCCCTGAACCGGCCGAGATGCTCGAAAGCCAGGGCTTTGCCGTAGAGTGCGTCGAGGTTGCGAGGTTCCGTATCGAGCACCCGGCCGAACGTCTCGACGGCATCGGGGTAGTCCCCCCGGTACAGGAGAGCAGCCCCTTTCTTTGCGAGCGCATCGGTACTGTCAGGATTCGCCCTGAAGATCCTCTCGAAGGTGGCCGCCGCTTCCCGGAAGTCACCGGCCCGTTCGAGCATCCTCCCGAGTATCTCACGGAGGACGACATTCTCCGGGTCTCCGTCCAGCGCCCGCCTGTAGGCTGCTGCCGCGTCGGCATACCGGCCGAGCCGTTCAAGCATCTCCCCCTGCCAGTAAGAGGCGTCCGTGTCCGCGGGTTTTCCCTCGACGATCTTCGAAAAACATCCTGCCGCCTCCTCATAGTTGCCGGTTCGGGCGAGGGCGTGCCCAAGTGCCCGCAGTGTCCCTGCCTCGCCCGGAGCCGACTCAAGCGCCTTTCTCAGCCAGACCAGGGCTTCGTCGTCCCGGCCGAGGCAGGCGAGCGCCTGACCCATGGAGAGCCGGACCGGGCCGTTCTCCGGATCGATCTTGAGCGCCTTCTCGAAACTCTTCACTGCCTCACTGTAGTTCCCGGCCTCAAACTGAGCGGTTCCCTGCTTTATCGAGGGGTTCGCGTTCTTCCCCTGACCCAGAATATTACCGAAGAAATCCATCCGACACCATCTGCCGTTGCACGTTATATGGTCGTATTTTTCCCGCCATGCATCTCTCGACGGCACGTCCATGTTATGGTGGCCGCGTGTTCGCTAAGAAATAGTGCGTTCGCCACTATTTGAGAAGACCGGTTTGTCCTACGGATCAGCTCCTGCCCGTACTGTTGTCGCGGCCATCGAGAAATGGGTGTCGCCGCGGGAGGTATGCGGTGCTCGCACAAAACCGGGAGAGAGGCAGGTCGGGCCGCCTCAGATATCCAGGATTGGCTCGAACTGCGCCTTGCCGACCGGCCCGTGGAAACTCGTGATCCTTGGGTCCATCCCGCAGACCGGGCATACGTAGTCTTCCGGCAGATTCTCAAATGCAGTGCCTTTCGGGTAGCCACGGAGCGGTTCCCCGCGGTTTTTATCATACACGTAGCCGCAGATCTTGCAGACGTACCTCGTCGGCTCCCAGGGTTCGAACCCCCATGTTCCTATCGGCCCTTTGCCGGTCGCACCGCAGACCGGGCATACGTAGTCCTCCGGCAGATCCTCAAACGCAGTGCCTTCCGGAACGCCCCGGTGGGGTTCGCCCC
Organism: Methanoculleus sp.; assembly: GCF_035363275.1. NCBI lineage: Archaea > Methanobacteriati > Methanobacteriota > Methanomicrobia > Methanomicrobiales > Methanomicrobiaceae > Methanoculleus > Methanoculleus sp. The sequence continues at coordinate 37,908 of NZ_DAOSET010000005.1, forward strand.
GTAGCGGCGAGTAGATGTAGTTGCAGTACTTGCACCGGTATCGTTTCACTTTCTCCATACGGATCACGCTCACCCAGGGTGATCACCCTGCGCAATAACCCGGTGAGGGAGGTTCCACCAGATAAGGTTTCCGTGAATACGGGAGCCGGAGGCCGGGGGCTCCTCACTCTCCCGAACCTGCGACAGGGTATCCCCGGGACTCCTCCGGGGAGCGGGAACTACTGCCGCTTGCCGCCCGCGGCAACGCGGAAGAGGAGCGAGAGCGCGAGCATGAGAGCGATCAGGATGCCCCCGAAGAAGAGAAGGAGGGCAAGGCCAAGCCTGCCGATTCCGGACACGGGCACCTCCCCTCGCCACGAGAACCCCGGCGCCCACGCCGTCTGCCCGTTCTCCCCGGCCGCCTGGCTGCGGAACGGGTCATGCGGTGCAAAACTGGCACCTCCCCGGAGGGCGAGGTCGTAGCGCGCCCGGGCGTCCGGGTCGATCAGTGTCTCGTATGCCTGCTGGATGGCGATGAACCGCTCGCTCGCACCCGGGTCCGGGTTGACGTCCGGGTGATACTGTTTCGCAAGGTTCCTGTACGCCGCCCGGATCTCGTCGGGTGCGGCGTCGGGGGAGATGTTTAGGATCTCGTAATAGGTCTCCACAGCAGCCCTCACGCGGTCTCAGTCCGAGGAGACCTCGCCCGTATCCCCGTTCACCGTCACCCGGATGCCGGGGGCGAGACTGGAGAACTCCGGCGGGAGGCGGTCGACCATCGGGATCCCCGCGATGATCGCCCCGACCGCGATGATGGGCTCGGCTTCCGTGTTGATGATCGCCGCAGGAGCACAACCGTTCTGCTTTAACGCGTAGATCACGTAGGATCCGACCGTCGATCCCTTTCCATACGGGAACGCCAGAACGCGCCCGGCGATGGACTGACCCTCGAGCGGATGCTCGCACTCGACGACGGTACCGGTCTCGGGGTCCACACCCGAGAGGAATGATATGGGTTCGGACGAGACGAGGAGGTCCCCGCTCGCAACACCCCTGGATATACTTCTGCCCTGCATCTTCACTGCCACCACATTATAATGTGGTTGGAGATCCAACTATATGAGTAACATGGACGAAACCATTGGCAGCACTCCTGGCAGCGAACACGATATGCTTGCCCTCCAGGTTCAGGATTTAAAGGCACAGATCCTGGATTACAAACTTAAAAATGAGTTGCTCGAAAAGGAACTCCTTCAACTCAGAAAAGAGAACAGCCAGCTCAAGAAGGTGCCGTTGTTTGTTGCCGCTGTGGTCGATGTGCTTGAGAACGGCGAAGTGTATCTCCGGCAGCAGGGTAACAACCAGGAATATGTCACTGTAGTCAACGAAAAACTCCACCGCACCCTCAAACCAGGGATGAAAGTGGCGGTGAACAATACGCTCTCCATCGTCAAGACGATCGGCAATATCTACGATTCGAGGGTCAGGGTCATGGAACTCGACGAACAGCCGAACGTGACGTTCGAGCAGGTCGGCGGCCTGAAAGAGGAGATCGAGGAGGTCAGGGAAGCGGTCGAGTACCCGCTCACGAAACCCGAGATCTACGAGCGCATAGGCGTGGAGCCCCCGAAAGGCATCCTCCTCTACGGCTCGCCGGGGACCGGGAAGACCCTCATCGCAAAGGCGGTTGCGCGCCAGTCGAAGGCACGGTTCATCAGGATGTCCGGAAGCGAGCTCGTCCACAAATACATCGGGGAGGGCGCGCAGCTCGTGCGCGAACTCTTTATCCTCGCCCGCGAACGCGCTCCGGCGATCGTCTTCATCGACGAGATCGATGCGATCGGGAGCATGCGCACCAATGACGGGACCTCCGGCAGCGCCGAGGTCCAGAGAACGCTGATGCAGCTGCTCGCCGAGATGGACGGGTTTGGGAACCGCGGCAACGTCCGGATCATGGCGGCGACGAACCGCATCGATATGCTGGACCCGGCCCTCCTCCGCCCGGGCCGGTTCGACCGGATCATCGCGGTTCCGCTCCCCGACGCCGGAGCACGCCTCGAGATCCTGAAGATCCACACCGCGAAGATGACGCTTGCCGGGAATGTGGACTTGCCCGGGATAGCGGAACTCGCCGGGAACACCACCGGTGCGGAACTGCAGGCGGTCTGCCGCGAGGCCGGGATGTTGGCGATCCGGCGGGACGCCGATGCCGTCGACCAGGCAGACTTCCTCGCGGCGATCAAGAAGGTGAAGCGCGAGGTGGCGATACCCGACAGCCGCATGTATCTCTGATGGGGATTCGTCCATCCCCCAGCATTCAGGAACTCTTATCGCTCTCTCCGGCCCATCAGGTATGCAATGAACGTCCTCCTCATTCAGCCGGAGGGGGTTGACCTCTACGCCACCCTGCTCAAGTCCGAGACCAGCAGGGGAGCTCTTCGTTTTTACCAGCCTGATCGGCTGGTCTACGGCATACGCATCCGGACCGCGTCGCTCGGGAGTGCGCTTGCCCTCGTCTCCGAACTCCGGTGGTATATCCAGCGCTACGTCGAGGAAGTCCTCTTCGAGCCTGAGGAAGGAACCTTCTACTCGTCAGGGCTTGCCCGGCAGATCTACGAGCGGGACGTGAAACCCGCTCACCCGTGGCGGTACCGTTGCCTTTACCGGATCTCCGGGGACCACATGGCGGATACCATATGGATGGACGAGGGCACGACGCCGGAGGCGTATGCCGACCGGACGGAGCCCGACGATACGATGCTCGAGGTCTGGTGCGCCGAAGACGAGTACCCGGCCGGGTAGAGCGGGACGGCAGGAATTGTGCGTCACCGGACTGCGCACCTGCGATGCTCGTGCTCCGGTTCATTAGAACCGTCGCGCGTCCCGGCAGTCACACCCTTCGGCCAGTCGTTCCCCCAAAGGCAATAGCCACCATGGTCCACTGCAGGGGGGGACATGCCGAGGAAAAAGGCCGATCCCGGGGGCAAACCGGGCCCAGCACCAATCCCAGCAGGGTAGAGGTGAAGACCTGGAAATGGGTTTGAACAGATCTCTAAGTTCTGGAAAAACGCGGATTTATCTCCTGAGCCCTGGCGTAACAATGATCGGCCTCATCAGGTTTGCCCGGACTTGACAGAACCTCCCCCTTCATCCACCAGACCACAGCATACTCCGGATTAAGTTCAAGAGCCCTGTCTACGGATGGAAGCACGTCCTGATACCGTCCCGGATTGTAGGGTGCGACACTTTTACCAGGCCAGGCATCTTCAAATTCGGGATCGAGTTCGAGAGATATGTTAAAACATTTCATTGCCTGTTCCCCTCAGGAGGGTATCGACACTCGCGAAGTCGTCCAAGGCGCTTTTCCGGGAAAGACGATATTCGTTTGCATTCCATCGGTGCTCGGGCTCCCGCTCTTCCGCCGGGATGCCCTCCTCATCGCAGAACGCTCTCCTCCTATATAGGGAAAGGGCGAAGATTGATACATGCAGCAGAGCTGGATCGGCGGGGATTTGAGGTTCTCCTACTGTACCGAGCACGACCTCCCCGACATATCCCGGATGCTCGCGAAGGCGTCGGTCTGCAGGTGGATGTTCTTCGGGCCGAACACAGAAGAGGCCACCCGCTCCTATTTCCTCCCCCTGATCGAGGAGATGCAGGCAGCGCTTGCGGAGGGAAGAACGCCGGATCACCATCTGTTCACGGTAAGAATGAAGCGCACCGGGGACTTTGTCGGGCAGTGCGCACTTCTGCCGGTCGATTACAGCCCGAGATCGTTCCTGATCGGTTACCAACTCGACGATACCTACTGGAAAAGAGGTTACGGCACCCTGGCCTGCACCTTCCTGGTCTTCTTCGCGTTCACCGCGCTCGACGGTTACCGGCTGAACGGCGATACCGTCGCAGGTAACATGGCATCGCGGCGGGTGATGGAGAGATGCGGCTTTGTTCTCGAGGGTACCCAGCGGCAATACTGGCATGCCGGGGACGGATATTACGATCGCCTGGTCTTCGGCCTCCTCGCGAGCGATCTAACCCCGGAGCGTCGTTCGGGACTGAGAGAGACGTTCACGGCCGGGTCCCCGGCCATGCATTGATGATGAGTATACTTCTCCGGGAGTGAGAGAGCTGTGAAAAGTCCGGGTGTGCTGCGCGCGTGTGTATCCCGTTCCGATACCCTTTCTCATTACCGCCCCTGCAGGTTTTTTCCTCAACCGCGTGTGAACTACCCCGCGCCTCTCGGGCGGGGCTTCCTGCTTCATTCTCCTCCCCATCGGGAGCGAGTCCACAGGCTCGACGGTGCGTTCCACACCTGCTACTCCAACAAGATTCTGATCTTGGAGAGCGAATTTTTTGATATTGATCGCCGCGTTGATGTCGCGGTCGTGGTGAGTGCCGCAGTCAGGACACACCCATTCTCTATGCGAAAGGGTGAGATCCCGCTTGAGGTATCCACAGGTGCTGCATATCTTTGATGATGGTTCAAACCTCCCGATCTTCAGGAGCGTCTTGCCGTACTTCCGGCACTTGTACTCCAGCATCGTGAAGAACGTGCTCCACGATGCATCGGAGATGCTCCGGGCAAGGCAATGGTTCTTCTGCATACCGGCGACATTCAACGATTCCACTGCTATCGCTTGGTTCTCGCTCACGATTCGATTAGAGAGGTTGTGCAGGAACTCGTTCCGCTGGTTGGCGACCTTCTCGTGGCACCGGGCAAGTTGCTGGATCGCCTTCTTCCGATTCTTCGATCCTTTTACCTTCCGGGATACTCGCTGCTGCAATACCTTCAGGCGCTGGAGAGAGTTTTTCAGGAACCGGGGGTTCTCAACCTTCTCCCCGGTCGAGAGGGTGGCGAAATCGGCCAGGCCAACATCAATCCCGAGCGTCGTATCCAGAGCAAACGGTACCGGTGCGGGTTCGGGTTTCCCGTCATCGACGAGGATACTGATGAACCATTTCCCGGTCGAAGTCACCGAGACCGTTGCATACTTCATCTTCCCGGTGAATGTCCGGTGGAGAGTTGTCTTGGCCTCACCGATTTTCGGGAGTTTGATCTGACCTCGCTCGAAATCCACGGTGTAATGCTGGGGTACCTGAAAGGACTGTACCGGATTCTTCTTTGACTTGAACCGGGGAAACCCTTTCTTCTCGCGGAAGAACCGGGTGAAGGCATTGTCGAGGTTCTTGTTGGCACTCTGGAGTGATTGAGAGTTGACCTCCTTGAGCCACGGATGCTCTTCCTTGAAGGCGGGAAGGCGGGTGTTCAGGTCAAAGCAGGAGAGTTTTTGACCTTCCTGTTCGTATGCCCGGATCTTTTGTTCCAGAGAAGAGTTATACACAAACCGACAGGCATGGATGTGCTGCAGGAGGGATGCAACCTGCTCCCGGTTGGGATACATCCGATACTTGTAGGCTTGAAGCATACAAGTATTACGTGTCTTTATAATAATATCTATTTTCAGGTAATTCGTCGGGAATATGACGAAGAGGCTCCGCTTTCATCCCCGGCCTTCAGGCCGGGGTCTTCTCGCTCCGCCCCTTCAACCCCGGAAGATAAATCGCCCGGCTCCACTTCGTATGAGCCCGTTATTGTTTCGGGGCTCTACGAGGTGGCGACGAATGGTGAACATGGGACGGGGAAGAACCCTGCCGGATAATAACGTCCATAAGGAACTCCAGCACACTTCAGATGAGGAAAAATCCATGTCCGTACCCGATCTCTCCCTCGAAACCACCGTAGGTCCGCTTACGCTCAAGAACCCGTTCCTGCTCGCCTCGGGTCCGCCGACCGCATCGGGCGAGCAGATCCGGCGCGCGTTCCGGCTCGGCTGGGCGGGTGCGGTCACGAAGACCATCGTCCCGGATGCGATGGAGATCCAGGATGTTTCACCCCGTTTTGCAGCCTGGAAAGACGAGAGTTCTGGACTCCTCGGCTTTGAGAACATCGAACTCTTAAGCAGGAAGGATGAGTCCTACTGGTCCGGGGAGATCGCCGCCATTCGGAGGGAGTACCCGGACAGGGTCCTCGTTGCGAGCATCATGGCCTCGCCCGATCCGGAAGAATGGCAGGAGTTCGCCTGCACCGTGCAGGACGCCGGGGCGGATGCGATCGAGCTGAACGTCTCCTGTCCCCACGGGATGCCGGAGCGGGGGGTCGGTGCGGCCATCGGGCAGCACGCCGACCTGGTCCGCGAGGTGACCCGGGCGGTGCGGAAGGTCGCCGCGGTTCCCCTGATCGTCAAGCTCACCCCCAACGTGACGGATATCATGCCGGTTGCCGCGGCCGCGGTCGACGCCGGGGCCGATATCCTCTCGGCCATCAACACGGTCCAGTGCCTCATGGGCATCGACCTCGATACGCTCGAACCGCGCCCCTCGGTTGCCGGGGCGAGCACCTACGGCGGGTACTCGGGGCCCGCGGTGAAGCCGATCGGCCTAAAGGTGATCTCGCAGATTGCCCGGGAGCTCCCGGTCCCTCTCATGGGGATCGGCGGCATCTCCCGGTGGCAGGACGCTGCCGAGTACATAGCGGCCGGGGCGTCGGCGGTCCAGGTATGTACGGCGGTGATGTGGGAAGGGGCAGGGATCGTCCGTGAGATGGATAGAGGTCTGTCGGGATACCTTGCAGAGAAGCAGTTTGCGGGAGTCGGGGCACTCAGGGGCCGCGCCCTCCCCCGCATCGGGACACATGCATCCTTATCGAGGAGCATTTACCGGTTTGCAGCCGTAGGATTCCCCGAGCGGTGCATATCCTGCGGCCGGTGCGTGAAGGCCTGCCGCGACGGGGGATACCATGCGGTATCGATAGTCGACCAGCGCGTCGCGATCGAGAGAGATCGGTGCGACGGGTGCAGCCTCTGTTCCCACGTCTGCCCGGAAGGCGTGATCGTCATGCTGCCCGGTTTGTAAACGGGTGCGGCTCACCCATAGCGCCACCCGGGTGTCGGACCATCAGCCCCGTCAGGACTCGTATCGCGTAGGGCAGCCGCTTTAACAGAAAAAAGGGATTGCATCAGGCGAGATACTGCATCTCTGAGGGATTGATCGCGACGGCCAGAGCGTATCGCTCGATTATGAGCCCCAGTTCTGAGAGAAACTTTGCCGGGTGTCTCCTCATCGGATTCAACACGACGTGCGCAAAAAAGGAAACGCCCTTCAGGCGAACATCTCGCCGAAGGTCGTGTGGAAGTGGTGGCGGTCGAAGTCCACCGAGAGTTTGTCGATTGCCTTCATGAAGTCGTCGCTGTTGACGGCGTCGCGTTCCATCCTGATGGCGAACATGCCCGCTTCCATACATATTGCCCGGAGGTCGGCGCCGTTCTTCCCCTCGGTGAGCCGGGAGACCTCCGAGAGGTTGACGTCCTTGTCAAGGTTCATGTGCAGGGTATGGATCTGCAGGATCGCAAGCCTTCCTGCGTGGTCGGGGAGCGGTATCTCGATCATCCGGTCGAACCGGCCCGGGCGGAGGAGGGCGCGGTCGAGGATATCGATCCGGTTCGTGGCGGCGATGATCTTGACGTCCCCGCGGTTGTCAAAACCGTCCATCTCCGCGAGGAGCTGCATCAGCGTCCTCTGGACCTCCCGGTCCCCGGAGGTCGTCGAGTCGTTCCGGTGTGCACCTATCGCATCGATCTCGTCGATGAAGATGATTGACGGCGACTTCTGCTTCGCGAGGTCGAAGAGCTCCCGGACCAGGCGGGCCCCCTCGCCGATGTACTTCTGCACCAGCTCCGAGCCCACCACGCGGAGGAAGTGTGCGTTCGTCTGGTGGGCCACCGCCCGGGCGAGGAGCGTCTTTCCCGTGCCGGGCGGGCCGTAGAGCAGCACGCCCTTCGGCGGGGAGATGCCGACCTTCTCAAAGAGTTGCGGCTTTGTCAGGGGGAGCTCGACAGCTTCCCTGACCTCTTCTATCTGCGGTTCGAGGCCGCCGATCTTCCCGTAAGTCTCCTCCGGGGACTCGACCAGTTCCATACCGTAGATCTGCGCGTCGTAGCTTGTTGGGAGCACATCCACTATCGCCAGGGACTGCTGGTTGAGCGTGCATCTCACACCCGGTTTGAGGAGATCGGGGTCGATAAGTTGTGACGTACGGACTAAAAATCGTGGCCCTGCGCTGCTGCGCACAATCACCCGGCTGTTGTCGATAACGTCGGTAACGGTCCCGATCACGAGAGGAGGGCTTCTGAGCTGTTCGATCTCGCTCTTGAGTTTTCTGAGCTCGCGCTCGTAACGGATCTTCTGGGTCTCAATATATCGTTTTTCGGACTCCATCTGACGGAACTGCTCGCGTAGCTCCAGGTTTCGGTTTTCGAGGTTTGTAATCCGTTCCAGGAGATACTGGTAGATGTCTTCACCGGTATCCTTCTCTGGCGCCTGCCGAACGATATCTCCCATGGGTCTCCTCGAATAATTATATAGGTTAAAATGAATATAAAGTTGTTTGCGAGACTTATGCAGTGTGAACTATGCGGCGCTCCCATACAAGGACCGTCGAAAACCATCCAGATCGAAGGTGCAGAACTCTGTGTCTGCCTCCGATGCGCAAAACACGGTACAGAAGTCCAGCAACCGCGACGAAGGGGTGCCCCGCAGACGAAACCGGGTGTCGCCGTTCCACAGGCCCGGAGGAGGCCGCGGGACGTCTTCGACCTGATGGAAGGCGAGCTCGTCAGCGATTACGCCGACCGGATCCGGGTCGCCCGTGAAGGGAAAGAATGGTCTACGCTCGACCTTGCACAGGCAATCAGGGAGCGCGAGCTCCTCGTCAAAAAGATAGAGAAGGGAGACCTCATCCCTGAAGACGACGTCCGGCGAAAACTCGAGAAAGCTCTCGATATCAGGCTGATTGACTCGGCCGAAGACAGCACCTCCGTCGGCGGGCCGGGACGGGTGACCATGACCGTCGGCGACGTTATATCGTTCAAGAAGGGCCGGAAGTAAGACCCTCTTCCATATTTTTTCCCCGGGGACCGGTTCGTCCCGGATTCTCTTCATGCACGAAGATCCGGCATATTTTTATACTTGCACGCGTAACAACATACCTAATGCGTGGTGAATGTTTTTTCGCCGGTGAATGTTTTTACCTCGGCTAACGAAGTAACCACCCCCGCAGGAGCAACCAGCCAGTTTTTTATCGCCGATGTCCGTAATTTCGGAGCGGCAGCGTTCTATCGCTATTTTACCCCGTTTTAAATCATTCCCGGGATGACGGTAATCGCTCAAATCCGGGAGGATCTTGATTATGAGAGGAAAAGAGATTCGTCTGGAACGTATCATGGATCGAAATACCGGCAGGACCATCATCGTGCCGCTCGACCACGGCGTGACGCTCGGCCCCATCCCGGGGTTGGTCGACGTCGGAAGGACCATCGACCTCATCGCCGAAGGGGGGGCGAACGCGGTGATCGGTCACGTGGGGCTTGCACTGCACGGGCACCGTGGGCATGGACGGGATGTCGGCCTGATCATGCACCTCTCGGCGAGCACCAGCATCGGCCCGGACCCGAACGAGAAGGTGCTCGTGAATACCGTCACGAACGCCCTGAAGATGGGCGCCGACGGTGTCTCGGTGCATATCAACGTCGGGGCCGACTCCGAGGCACGGATGCTTACAGACCTCGGGCGGGTCGCCGTCGAGTGCATGGAGTGGGGGATGCCGCTCCTTGCGATGATGTACCCGAGGGGCAGGAAGGTCGCGGACGAGCACGACATTGAATGCGTCAAACTCTCCGCACGGGTGGCCGCTGAACTCGGCGCTGATATCGTCAAGACCGTCTACACCGGCGATGCGGACTCGTTCCGGGAGGTGACGCAAGGGTGCCCGGTGCCGGTCGTGGTCGCAGGAGGCTCGAAGACCGACGAACGCGCGATCCTCGACCTCATCGAGGGCGCGATGGAAGGAGGAGCCGCCGGGATATCGATCGGGAGGAACGCCTTCCAGCACCCGGCACCCGACCGCTTGATCCGTGCCGCGGCGGTGATCGTCCACGAGGGGCGGTCGGCAGAAGAAGCGATGGAGATTCTGAGGACGTGAGAAGATGATAGGCAAAGAGATCCGCCTCGAGCGGATAATGGACAGAAACACCGGCCGCGCCGTGATCATCCCGATGGACCACGGGTTCACGATGGGCCAGATCGAGGGGCTCTGCAACATGACCAAGACCGTCAACGCGGTGAGCGAAGGGGGAGCAAACGCCATCGTCCTTCACAAGGGGATGGTGAAGGGAGGACACCGGAAGCACGGGAAGGATATCGGCCTCATCGTGCACCTCTCCGCAAGCACATCGATGAACCCGGACCCGAACGATAAGGTGCTCGTCTGCACCGTGGAGGAGGCGGTCGCGCTCGGCGCCGATGCGGTCTCGATCCACATCAACCTCGGCGCCCCGAACGAATCAAGGATGATCGAGTCGGCGGGCGCGGTGGTGCGGGACTGCAACCGCTGGGGGATACCGCTCCTGATCATGATCTACCCCCGCGGCAAGGGGATTGACCCGACCTCGCCGCAGGCGATCGGACACTGTGTCCGGGTGGCCGAAGAGCTCGGGGCCGACCTGATCAAGACAACCTACACCGGCGACCCGGAGACATTCCGCCGGATCACCGCGGCCTGCTCGGTGCCGGTGATGATCGCCGGCGGCGAGAAGGGTGGGGACCTCGAGACGCTTACGACCATCCGGGACGCCATCGGGGCGGGCGCGGCGGGTGTCTGCATGGGGAGGAACGCCTTCCAGCGCGAAGACCCCGGCCGGTTCATAGGCGCGATCGCGCGGGTGGTGCATGGGGGCGTAAGCCCCGCCGAGGCACTGGGGACGGAGCGATGAAGCAGTTCTGGGTCGATATCAGGCCGTGGAGGAAGAATCTTGCGACCGCCGCGATCGAGAGCGGTGCCGACACCCTGGTGGTGGACGACGCAGAGCACGTGCGGGAACTCGGGCGAGTGACGACCGTCGCAGAGAACGGCGACCTCGTCCCGGGAAAAGACGTCTTCGAGATCGAGATCGTCGATAAGGCGACCGAAGAGGAGGCGCTCCGGCTCGCGGCCCGGGGCCCTGTCATCGTCCGGACACGGGACTGGACGGTCATACCGCTCGAGAACCTCGTTGCGCAATCGAGCCGGATCATCGCCGCGGTCACGAACGCGGATGAGGCGACGCTCGCCCTGACCGCCCTCGAGCGCGGGACGGCAGGAATCCTCCTCTCGACCGACGACCCGGCGGAGATCCGGCGAGTTGCAGAGACGGTCGCCGGCGCCGGCGCAGCGGTTCCCCTCACGACGTTCGAGGTGACCCGGATCGTCCCCGTCGGAATGGGAGACCGGGTCTGTGTGGACACCTGCTCCCTCCTCACCGACGGGGAGGGGATGCTCGTCGGCAACACCTCCTCGGCGTTCCTGCTCGTCCACCCCGAGACCCTGGAGAACCCCTACGTGGCGCCGCGACCGTTCCGGGTGAACGCCGGGGCGGTGCATGCCTACATCCTCCTCCCCAACGGGAAGACGGCATACCTCGCCGACCTCGCGATAGGCGATACGGTGCTCGTTGCGGAGCATACCGGCGCGACCCATGATGCGGTCGTCGGCCGGGTGAAGATCGAGCGCCGCCCCCTCCTCCTCGTCGAGGCGAAGGCCGGCGACGCAACCGTGAGCCTGGTCCTCCAGAATGCCGAGACGATCCGGCTTGTTCGAGAGGACGGGTCGGCCGTATCGGTTGCGAACCTCGCGGTAGGCGACAGAGTGCTCGGCAGCATCGCGGAGGGCGGGCGGCACTTCGGCATCGCCGTCGCCGAGACGATCCTGGAGAAGTGACGGCGATGCTTGCAGGTATCATCGGCGGCACGGGGCAGATGGGGCGGTTTTTTGCGGGAGTCTTTGAGGAAGCCGGCTGGGAGGTGATCGTCTCAGGGACGAAGACCTCCCTCACCAACCGGGACGTCGCGGAGATGGCGGACCTCGTCATGGTCTCGGTGCCGATCCACGTCACCGTCGGGGTGATCCGGGAGGTCGCAGGGTTATTGTCGGAGGAGCAGGTCTTCTGCGACCTGACGTCCCTCAAGGTCGAACCGGTCCGTGCGATGCTCGAATCGCGCGCGGAGGTGATCGGGCTCCACCCGATGTTCGGGCCGGGCGCCGCATCGCTCCGGGGCCAGACAATCGTCGCGACGCCGGCCCGGTGCGGGCCTGAGACCCTCGAAGGCCTCCTCTCCATCTTCCGCGACCAGGGGGCGGCGATCACCCTCTCGACGCCTGAGGCCCACGACCGGATGATGGCGGTGATCCAGGGGCTCACTCACTTCATAACGCTCGCAAAGGCGGAGGCCATCCGCCGGACCGGTACCGACGTCGGAGAGACCCTGTCGTTCACGAGCCCCGTCTACCGGATCGAGCTGGGGTTCGTCGGGCGCCTCCTCGCCCAGGACCCCGGGCTTTACGGCGACATCCTCCAGATGAACCCGGTCGTCCCGGAGGTGCTCAGCGAGTTCGAGGAGGCGGTCCGGACGCTCCGCGCGATTGTGGAGTCCGGCGATGACGAGCGATTCCAGGCGTTCTTCACAGAGAATGCTGCTTACTACGCCTCATACCTCGGCGCCGCGACGGCAGAGACGGACGACCTCATCAACCATGTGGTGAACCGATGACCGTCGCAACACTCGGGCCGCCCGGGACGTTCAGCCACGAACTCGCCGCCGCACTCTATGGTGACGATATCGAACTCCTGCCGACCATTCGCTCGATCATCGAGCGTGTGGCGAGCGGCGCGGCAACTGGCCTCGTGCCGATCGAGAACTCGGAGGCCGGCGGCGTGGGGGAGACGCTCCAGGGGCTCCTGGAGTTCGGCGTCTCCATCACCGGAGAGGCCTACATGCCTGTCCGGCACCACCTCGCGGCCCGCGGGGAGCCCACACGCCTCTCGGTCATCTACGCCCACCCGCAGACGCACGAGCAGTGCTCCATCATCCTCGACCGCCTCGGTGTCGAGGTCGTGCACACGAGCAGCAACGCCGCAAGCGCGGTCGCAATGCAGAGAGACGAGGACGCCGGTGCGGTCGTCCCGGAGATGGCGGCGACGATCTACGGTCTTCCCGTCGTTGTCCGGGATATCCAGAACAGCAGGGAGAACACCACCCGATTCGTAGAGATATCCTCAGTTCCCCGCGCTTCCGCGGGATGCACGAAGTGCAGCCTCCTCGTGGACCCTGATACCGACCGGGTCGGCCTCCTCGCCGATATCCTCGGAGTCTTCGCCCGGCGCGGGATCAACCTGACCCGGATCGAGTCGCGGCCGTCGCGGCGGGGCATCGGGAAGTATGTCTTCTTCATCGACCTCGAGGTCTCGGAAGGGTTGCAGGAGGCAAGGGAGGAACTCAAAAGCATGACCAGTGTCAGGGAACTCGGATGCTACGCCCGCATGGAGGTGCCGGGTATATGATCGTCAGGGTATCGCAGACCGGACCGGTCGATGCGATGTTCGAGGCTCCGCCCTCCAAGAGTTACACCCACCGGGCGCTGATAGCAGGAGCGCTCGCCGCGGGAAAAACGCGTATCGAAGGGCCGCTGCGCGCTGTCGATACGGAACTGACCGCCCGGGGGCTCGATACCCTCGGCGTATCTCTCGAGTGGCTGCCGGGGAAGATTGCCGTCACCGGGTGCGGCGGCGCCTTCCCGGCGGCGAGAGAGGTCACCATCGACTGCGGGAACTCCGGGACGACGCTACGGCTCCTCGCCTCGGCGGCGCTCCTCTCGCAGCACCCGGTGGTGCTGACGGGGAGCCCGAGGATGCTCGAACGGCCGGTCGGCCCCCTTGCCGGGGCGCTCCGCACGCTCGGCGGGGAGGTCACGTTCACCGGTGAGCCCGGTTACCCGCCCATCCGCATCTCCGGCAGGCTCCGCGGCGGGAAGGCAGAGATCGACGGGAGCGTAAGCAGCCAGTTTATATCGTCCATCCTGATGGCGGCGCCCTACGCGGATAACGATGTGGAGCTCGCGCTCCCGGCAACCCCGGCCTCGCGGTCCTACCTCGATGTGACCGCGGACGTGATGCTCCGGTTCGGCGCCCGCCTCGATCGGCGGGGCTACGACTGGTTCCGGGTGGAGAGCGGCGTCCCCTACCAGGGGAGGGCTTACCGGATCGAGGGCGATTACTCATCGGCTTCCTACCTCTTCGCGGTCGCGGCCGTCTGCGGGGGGCGGGCCACGGTCACAGGCTTGAACCCGGCGTCGGTCCAGGGTGACCGCCGGTTCCTCGATGCCCTCGAGGCAATGGGGTGCCGGGTCACCGCAGGGAGAGACGTGGTGACGGTGGAGCGAGCGGACGACCTTGCCGGGATCGAGATCGATATGTCCTCGTCCCCCGACACCGTCCAGACGCTCGCGGCGGTGGCGGCAGTCGCAGCGTCGCCGACGACGATCACCGGGACGGCGCACCTGCAATACAAGGAGAGCGACCGCGTCGGGGTGACGGCGGATACCCTCCGGAGGATGGGGGCAGGAGTCGAGGTCGGGGAGAACTCCCTCACGATCACCCCCGCGCCCCTCCACGGCGTCGCCGTCGACCCGCACGACGATCACCGGACGGCGATGGCGTTTGCCGTGCTCGGCCTCGCGGTCGGGGGTATGGCGATCCGTGACCCCGAATGCGTGGAGAAGTCCTTCCCCGGCTTCTGGGAGGCGCTCTACAAGGAGGGCCTGCTGTGAAGGTCGCCCTCACCGGATTCCGGGGGACCGGAAAGACATCGGTCGGCCGCATCCTCGCGAACAGCCTCGGGCTGCCGTTCTTCGATACCGATGCGCTGGTGGAACAACTGGTAGGGATGCCGATCCCGGAGATATTCCGGCAACACGGGGAGGCCGGCTTCCGCGCTCTCGAGCGGGAGGTGATCGCGTCGCTTTGGGATGTGGAGGGCGTGATCAGCACCGGCGGGGGGGCGGTCATGGACCCGGCAAACGTCGCGGACCTCCGGCGGCACGGCAGGGTCTACCTCCTCTCGGCCGCGCCCGAGATAATCGTTGAGCGGATCGCCGGGAGCAACCGGCCGGGGCTGACCGACCTCTCGCCGGCCGAGGAGGTGCGCACGCTCCTCGCCCAAAGGAAGAAGGCATACATCGGTGCGGCCGATACCTGCATCGATACCGGCACCCGCCCGCCCCGCGAGGTCGCAGGGGTGATCCTCCGGCAGATTGCCGGGGAGGACGGCATCTCTCCCGGAGAGAGACGTGACCGCGACACCCTCCTTGAGCGGTTCGGGCTAGTGGCCCTGCGGGATATGCTCGAACGGGACCCAGGCCTCCGGGTCTGCGCCATCGCCGGCCACCCGTGCGCTCACAGCAGGAGCCCGCTCCTCTACAACCGGCTCTTCGAAAACTTCGGGATGCACTACCATTACACCCTTCTTGAGTGGCCGGACGCGGCGACGATCGTCCGCCTTGCCTCCCTCCTCCCGCTCAAGGGCTTATCGGTCACGATCCCGTTCAAGACTGACGTGATGCGCCACCTCGACGAGGTCGACGAGCACGCAGCGGCGATCGGGGCGGTGAACACCGTGGTGCGGTGCGGTGGAAGGCTGTACGGCCATAACACCGACTGGGTGGGCGTGCGGGCCCCGCTCGCCCACCGGCGGGGCGCCCGGGCGGTGGTCCTCGGCGCGGGGGGTGCGGCGGCCGCGGCAGTCTACGCCCTCCTCTCGCTCGATATGGACGTGACGGTGCTTGCCCGACGGCCGGAGGCAGCGAGGACGCTCGCCGACCGGTTCAGGTGCCGGTGGGGGGCACTGGAAGAGTTCAAGGGGAGCGACGCCGATGTTGTGGTACACACGACCCCGGTCGGGATGGAGCCCGATACCCGGAGCCTGCTTACCCCCTGCGACCTCGAGCGGAAGACGACCGTATTCGACCTCGTCTACACACCGCCGGCAACGCCCCTCATCAGGGCGGCAGGGGAGGCCGGGTGCGAGACGATACCCGGCACGGAGATGTTCGTCCACCAGGCGGCGGAGCAGTTCCGGCTGATCACCGGGATCGCGGTGACGCCTGAACTCGTTCGGGAGATGCTTGCATGAATACGTTCGGGAGAAACTTCAGGTGCACGACGTTCGGCGAGAGCCATGGGTTGGCGGTGGGTGTGGTCGTCGACGGCTGCCCGCCGGGGGTCGCCCTCACGGAGGCGGATATCCAGCCTTACCTCGACCGGAGGCGGCCGGGGAAGAGCCCGCTTGAGTCCGGGAGGCAGGAGGCCGACCGGGTGGAGATCCTCTCGGGGACATTCGAGGACAAGACGACCGGCGCCCCGATCGCGCTCGTCGTCGCCAACCGTGACGTCCGGTCGGAGGACTACGACGCGCTCCGGGACGTCTTCCGGCCGGGGCACGCGGACTACACCTGGCAGGCGAAGTACGGGCTCCGCGACCACCGGGGCGGCGGGCGGAGTTCGGGTCGCGAGACCCTTGCACGGGTCGCGGCAGGCGCCGTCGCAATCCGTTGCCTTGAGCCCCAAGGCATCGCGGTCCGGGGGAGGGTCGTCGAGGTCCACGGCGCGACAGAGCCGGCAGCGATGGAAGAGGAGATCCGTGCTGCCCACGATGCCGGCGATTCCGTGGGCGGGATCGTCGAGGTGACGGCTGCCGGGTGTCCGGCGGGCCTCGGGGATCCGGTATTCGGGAAGCTCGATGCTGCCATCGCCGGGGCGATGATGGGGATCGGCGCGGTGAAGGGCGTCGAGGTAGGTGAGGGGTTCGCCGCCGCCCGGCTCTACGGGAGTGAGATGAACGATCCCATTCGCGAAACCGGGTTTACGAGCAACCACGCGGGTGGCGTCCTCGGCGGGATCAGCACCGGGCAGGAGATCGTCGTCCGGCTCGCCGTCAAGCCGACGCCCTCGATACGCCGGGTCCAGCAGACCGTCGATACGGCCGGGGCGGAGCGGGAGATCTCGGTCGGGGGGAGGCACGACCCCTGCATCGCGCCACGGGTGGTCCCGGTCGCGGAGTGCATGCTCGCGCTTGTCATCATGGATGCGATGCTTGAGCAGGCGAAGTACCGGGGGCTGGGTGCGACGGGCTGGAGGGCCGGAGCTTGAGCACCGCAAGGTGCGAGGTGTGGCGGTTCGTTAGGACGGCGCTTCATACTCCCGGACAGACCACCCGGTCGCGCGATCAACGGACCAGCCGGGAGGCCACTACCTTCTTCGCCGCTCATGGAGCCTGCCGTCGCCGGTCACCAGGCAGGTCTCGCACCGGACCGTAGCGGCAAGAAAGAGGGCGTCGTAGACCGTGATCCCGTGGCTGCACGCCAGATCGTATGCCGCGGGCATCAGGTCACGAGCCGGACCACGTGGCCGTGAGATCGACTATAGTACAATCCTCCACGATCTCATTGCTCTCTGTGTGATCCTCTCCGGGAAGAAGACCGCTGCGATGATGCCGCGAGTCCAGCACAAGGCTATCGGAGATCGCGATCCTCCCGGATCGGATCTGCGCCAGGAGGCCCTTCGCCTGAGGAGCGATGGGCTTCCCGTGCCAGGAGTTGGGCCTTGCGTCTTCTTCGTACCGACCGCTCGATGAAGGTGCAAACCTCATCCTGCCATGCCGGGATTGTCCAGTCCGTCGATCATCTTTCGGACCCGGGAATCGATACGGATGCTGAAAACAGAAGTTGTAGACATACTATCACGTATCCGGTTCTGATACGTGAAGGGGATCGTGAGATCTTCCATACTCACTTCAGCAGATCCGCGAGCTGCCGCATCTCCCGGATATGGTACTGCCCTTCGGCCGTCGGGGTGCCGGCATGGCAGAAGACGAACTCCGACCCGAAGAGGGGCAGGACTGCGCGGGCAGAGCGGAACTCGGCGCCCATGATGCTTGTACAGATAGGTTTCTGCGCCCGGTGGGTGAACGTGACGAGTTCGACCAGGTCGTCCCGGGTCCGGGGTTTCACGACGATCTTCGGGATGTCGCCGTAGGACCTGAGCAACTCTTCGATCTTTCCGAGCTCCGGCAGGGTGGGCATCTCTGCCGTGTGCAGCGAAGCGAGGATCTGGACACCCTGGCTCTTGATGAACGGCGCGTGGTCCCGGCAGCGCGCCTCCACGTCAACGAGATCGACGTATCGCGCTATCGGCTCGATGATTCGGGCCCAAAGAGCGGCGTCCCCGACGAACCGCCCTCCCTCCTCCCTGCTCCTGAGCGTGGCAATCAGGGGGATGGCGGTCTTCTCCCGGATCGCACGGACCTGGTCCAGCAGGTCTCCCTCCATCCGGTCGAGCCTGACCTCGATGAACGTCGGGTTGTACTCCACCACCTCGTCGATAACGCCGGCATCCTCCACAGAGACGACGATCTTCATACGCACCGGAGTATAATCGCTCCATCATTTAAATATCTGCCCGGTCATTCCCGTCAACTCCTCCCCACCGCACCGCAACGTTCCAGCATGGCGGCGACTACCTCGTCAAAGACCCCCGGCAGCCGTTCCCGGAGCCCTTCCACCCCGGCCTCCGTGACCCCACCGCCGGTCGCAACCTCCCCGATCAGGTCCCCCGGCGCCTTGCCGGTCTCCCGGAGGTAGGCGGCCGTGGCCGCGACCATCTCCGTTGCAAGCACGAGCGCCCGGTCCGGCGGGAGTTCGCTCGCACGGGCTGCCGCGCCGGCCAGTTCCTCGATGATTGCGGCGAGCAGTCCCGGCCCGCAGCTCGAGAGGAGCGTGGCCGCCGTGAGGTCCGCCTCTCCGACGCGCATCACGTTCCCGATGGACGAGAAGAGCCCCTCCACCCGGCGGGCGTCATCCTTCCCCACCCGCCGCCCGTGGCAGACTAGCGTTGTCCCTTTCCCGATCGCGGAGGTGACCGTGGGGATGACGCGGGTGACCGGCCCCGGATATAGCCCCTCAAGGTCTTCAAGGCTGACGCCGGCCGCGAGCGAGACGAGGTGCTCCCCCCTGGAGAGCACCGGCACGATCTCGCAGAGGACCTCCCGGATCTCCTGCGGCCGAACAGCGAGGATGATCGTGCGGCACCGCCGGGCGAGTTCCCTGTTCGTCTCCGCGATGCTGATCCGGGGCCATGCGCCGGCGCAAATGTCCCGGCTCTCCCGGCTCCGGGACGCGACCACGATCTCGCCGGGACAAAGCGCCCCCGACGAGAGGAAACCCTTCACCAGCATCCTGCCCATGTGCCCGTAGCCGATAACTCCTGCGCAGTCCATACTCCTCTCCACATCGTCTTCTTTCCCAAAAAGGATACCCGCCGCCGGGGTGGAGTATATAGGCCGGCCGGGCGAATGGTATCCAACAGATGCCGCACGATCATCACCCGGGATCCGGGTCACCGGAACTGCTTGCGCCGGCCGGGTCGCCGGAGGCCCTGTCCGCAGCGGTCGCCGCCGGCGCCGACGCCGTCTACCTCTCGGGGAGGCGGTTTGGGGCCCGGCACTACGCTGCGAACTTCTCCGACGAAGAACTCCGTGCTGCCGTCGATTACGCGCATCTCCGGGGGGTCAGGGTCTACGTCACGGTAAACATCCTCGTCCGGGAGACCGAACTCCCCGACGTGGCCCGATACCTTCTCTGGCTCTACGAGACCGGGGCCGATGCCGTCCTGGTGCAGGACGCCGGGGTGGCATCGCTCGCCCGGGAGGTTGTCCCGGACCTCCCCCTCCACGCCTCGACCCAGATGACGATCCACAACCGCGAAGGCGTTCTCCGGGCCGCACGGGAGGGGTTCTCCCGCGTGGTCCTGGCCCGGGAACTCACCCTCCCCGAGATTGAGGGGATTGCGGAGGTCCCGGGGGTCGGTATCGAGGTCTTCGCCCACGGTGCGCTCTGCTACTGTTACTCGGGCCAGTGCCTCCTCTCCTCGGTGATCGGGGGGCGGAGTGGGAACCGGGGGATGTGTGCCCAACCGTGCAGGAAACCCTACCGGCTCGTGACCGCCGAGAAGGATGACTACGGGCGCCCGAGGGACCTCCGGGCCGTGTCCGAAAAGGACCGTTACCTCCTCTCGACGCGCGACCTCGCGGTCTACCCCTGCCTCGACCGCCTCTCGTCTGCGCCGGTGGCGTCGCTCAAGGTTGAGGGGAGGATGCGGTCGCCGGAGTACGTCGCGACGGTGGTGAGCATCTACCGGCACGCCCTCGACGCGATCGCCGCCGGGGAGGCCTGGTCACCCTCGAGCGAGGAGATGCGCGACCTTGCCCTCGCGTTCAACCGGGAGTTCACGGAGGGTTACATCCTTGGCGCCTCTGATATTATGGCCCGCGACCGGCCAGGGAACCGGGGCGTCCTCCTCGGCACGGTCACTGGGTACGACTCGCGGAGGCAGGAGGCGACCGTTCGCCTCGTCGGCGACCTCGTGCCCCGCTCCGGCGACGGGCTGGCGTTCTGCACGGACGACCCCGAAGAGGATATCGGCGCGGTCGTCCGTGGCACCCCCGCCGTCCGGCACGCCACGGTCCGCCTTTCGGTCCCCGCGCCGGTGGGGGCGGGTGCCCGGGTATTCCTGACGAAGAGCGCCGATCTCGAGGAGCGGGCAAAACAGATCATGGCAAAATCCCTGCCGCAGGTGCCCATCGACGTCACGGTCATCTGGGAGGACGGCACGCCCTGCCTGGAGGGTGTCCTCACACAGAACAGCAACGAACTGCTCCGAGTGCGCTACCGTCCCGACCTCCGGATGGAGCCGGCACGGAACCGGCCGCTCACCGGGGATCAGATCGCGGAGCAGTTCGAAAAGACCGGGGGAACGCCGTTTACGGTCGGGAATCTGGACCTCCGCTACCCGGGCGGGCTTTTTGCGCCGCTCGGGGAGTTGAACCGGGTCAGGCGTTCATTCTTAGAAAGGGTCGAGGAGGCCGTCCTCGCCGCATACCGCCCGGGACCGGATGCGGTGCAGGCAGCCCGGGAACGGACCGAAACGGCGATCGCAGGCCTGACGCAGACGGAGAAGCCGGGACGAGAGAGACGACTTCCATCGGTCTCGGTCTACACCGACACCCTTGCGGGTGTAGCGGCTGCCGTCCGGGGCGGCGCCAGAACCGTCTATATCGAGGACGCCGACCCTGGAATCCTCAAAGAGGCCGCCGCCGTCTGCCGGGATGCGGGTGCCGACCTCGTCTGGAAGTGGCCGTCGATCACCCGGCAGGGGTTCCTCGACGCGGCGGCAGCCCTCCTCCCGTCGCTCTACGGCACAGGGGTCCGCGGCGTGATGGTGGGCGGGATGGGGGCTGCGGACGCGGTCCGGCAGGCCGAACCCTGCATGGACCTCTACGGCGCCGCCGGGCTGAACGTCTGGAATCACCGGACCGCCGGGGAACTTGCGGCGCTCTTCCTGCGCTGCACGGCCTCCCCCGAACTCCCGGCCGCCGACCTCGCAGGGCTCGCGGCGGCGGTTGGGGACGCTCCCGGACTCGAGGTGCTCGTGCAGGGGAACATCGAGGCGATGGTGACCGAGGACCGGCTGACAGCGGCGGTCGGGGCCGACCGCTTCATCGGGCTTGAGGACCAGAAGAAACGTGTCTTCCCGCTCCGGTGGGACGGTGAGGGACGGATCTATATTGCAAACGCCGTCGAGACCTGTCTCGTCGACCACCTGCCCGATATCATCGCAATGGGTATTTCCGCCGTCGCCATCGATGCACGAGGCAGGGGACCCCGCTACGCCGGGGAGATGACCGGCCTCTACCGGGCAGGGATCGAGGCCGTGGGCCGGGGTGAGGCCGGCATCCTCCCCGCGCTCAAGGATGAGGCGAAACAACGGGCACTCGGGGGTATCACCGGTGGGCATTTCACCCGGGGGCTCTCGAGGTGAGCATCCCCACAAGTTAATATCAGGGGAAGCAATCTATCAGTCAGACGTGATGGATAATGGTTTCACCGTTGGTTCTGGTCAATCTCAAGACCTATAAGGAGGGAATGGGCAGCAACGCTCACCGGATCGCCGCTGCAGCCGAGACCGTGGCAGAAGAGAGCGGCGTCGTCATCGGTGTCGCCCCGGTCTTCACCGAGCTTCACCCGATGAGCCACCACTACGCAATCCCGGTCTACGCCCAGCACATCGATGCGATCGCCCCCGGCGCTCATACCGGTCATATTCTCCCCGAGGCGGTCCGGTCGGCAGGCGCACGCGGCACCCTGATCAACCACTCCGAGCGCCGCCTCACCCTGGCCGATATTGGGGCCTGCGTCGAGATCGCACGAAGGCTCCACCTCGAGTCGGTCGTCTGCACGAACAACGACTCAACCAGCGCGGCGGCGGCGTCGCTCCGGCCTGACTACGTGGCGATCGAGCCCCCGGAACTGATCGGGAGCGGCGTCTCCGTCTCGAAGGCCGACCCGGGGATCATCGAGCGGTCCGTCAACGCTGTTTTGGCGGTGAACCCGGACGTGAGGGTCCTGACCGGGGCGGGCATCCAGTCCGGTGAATGCGTCAAGATTGCCGTCGACCTCGGGACAAGCGGTGTCCTCCTCGCGTCGAGCGTGGTCAAGGCCGATGACCCCGAGGCGGTCCTCCGGGATCTGGTCTCGCTGTTGTAAAAGAGTGCCTACGTTATCAGCGATATCAGGTCGTGCTTGGTGATGACACCCTGCACCTCTCCTTTATCGAGCACGATGATCGCGTGGCTGTGATGCAGGAGGTGGACGAGCGTATCGATCGGCGCCATCGGGGGGACCGTCGGGAACCCGGGCTCCATATAATCCTGCACCAGCCTCCGGTGCGTCTGGTGGAGACCGCCTTCTTCCATGGCGTTCATGATTGCCGACTCGGATATGCACCCGACGGGCACCCCGTTCTCGAGCACCGGCAGCTGGGAGATGCCGTTCTGTCCCATGATCTCGACGGCACGGCCAACGGGGTCGTCCGGGGCGACGGAGAGGACGGGAGCGTTCATCACGTCGGCCGCTGTGATCGCCGAGTGCTCCGCCGCCCGCAGGACTTCCACGATCCTGGCAAGCGTACTCACCCTCGGATCCACGCTCCCTGCCTCGATCCGCGCGACCATGGACTGGCTGATTCCGGCCATACGGGCTACATCTGCCTGCTTTAAGCCCATACGGAGCCTTTTCTCCCGCAGTTCGGCCGGGGTGGGTATCTCCATCTTATTACTATAGGTAATTTTTTTATATATATCTGTCTCCGGAACACAGCGACTATGACGGTACCGCGGCCCGTTCCCCTCGCCGGAGCAGGTTGATATAGCGCAAGGTTTCATGGGATGATATGGCCACGAACATTGAAGAGCAGCAGACCGTCCTTCTCAAGGTCAGGGAGATCCTCTCGACCTACCACACCCGGGACGCCGTCCGGGGCGAACTTGCGTCCCTCGGGTTCGTCGTCAAGGCGGAGCACGGGAACGTCGTATCCATGGAGAGTGCGCCTGCCGAGATCTTCGTCCAGCTCTCTGTGAATGACCAGGACGAGATCGTCGATTCACACGTCGTGACGTTTGAGGAGATTGAGTTAAAACCGGAGAAGAAAGACTGAGAACCGTATATTTACGTTCCGTCGAGAAGAACCTGCACGGGCAGGGAGTGGGAGGAGTAAGCCTCCTTCTGTTCTGTGCGGCATTCAGCTGAGCGCCATACCTGGGCGGATACCAGACTATCCATCTGCCCTATTCTGGCTTGCACCCGCAGGGATTCACCGTTTCATCGTTTCCCGCCGCTACGTTCAACGAGTTATCGCGCGGGGAAACCCGCGCTTCTCGCCCCCCGAGGGAGGCTCAGTCGTTTCATCACTGACGGCGGGCCGTGTCGTTTCTGTTTCATTGCCGTGACTCTCGCCACCCGCACTTGCATGCGGCTGCGTATCTGGCCGGTGGGAGGACTTTCCTCAGCAGCACAGGATGTGCCACCGTCGGCCGCACTCTCCCTCTCCCATATAATATTTTGCAGTGAGAATATAAAGCTGTACGGGTACCCCATCCCGGACTTGCCCCAGTCGTCCGGCACCGTGGACCCCCCGTGAAGCCTTCCGGATCGACCGCGCATATCCCGGGTCAGAGATAGATATATATGCTCGCCCCCGGTTTTTACCCCCTGGCGTTATAACCATGGGGGGGAGTGAGGTATCTACACAGCTGGAGCTGGCGGCAATCTTCGCGGCGTTCGTTGCCATCACAACGCTCTTTTCGTTCGTCTCGCTCGGGGCGGGATCATTGAACGGCGAGTCATCGCCCGGTACGGGCGCGTACCCGGTTCTGACCGCGGGCGAACCGCATCTTGCGATGGTGGGGAGAGTCACCGGCTCCTCGTCGGTCCCGGAACTCTCCGGTATCTCTATCGACACCCTTGCCTTTGCCGTCGCGAATACCGGGGAGGACGGGGCCGTCGACCTCTCCCGGACCAGCGTAACGGTCATGGCAGGGGATTACCTCGAGGTTCTCAGGCTGTCCGGAGACACCACTCCGGGGCCGGACACGTGGACGGCAGCACTGCTCCGGGACGGAGATGGGAATGGTGACGGGGGCACGCTCCTTCCCGCCGGCGAGGAATGCACGGTACATCTCCGTCTCGACCGCCCCGTCCCTGCCGGAGAGGCCCTGACCGTCAAGGTGCGCCTTGAAGGGGACCTGCCCTGCTCGATCACCGGACCGGTCGGGGTTCCCGGCGCCGGCACCGCCGCCTCTTCTGCTCCGGAAGACTAAAAGTATTCAATCTCATACGACCCATTTTGATGGAAATGCTGACCCCGGAAGAAAGCAGAACGGCAGTTCGACTGGCACGGAACGCCATCGAGAAAGCCGTCGGCGGTGAACGGATGGTGCTGCCTGCTCTTCCCCCAATCTTTGGGGAGAAGCGCGGCGTCTTCGTCACGATCAAGCGGGGGGGGAACCTCCGCGGATGCATCGGCCTCCCATACCCGATAAAACCGCTCGGCGAAGCGATCGTCGAGGCGGCCGTCTCGGCTGCTCTTGAGGACCCCCGGTTCCCGCCGGTATCGCGGTCGGAACTCGCCGACCTCGATCTCGAAGTGACGGTGCTCACCGTGCCCCGGCCGCTCGAGTGCCCGCCACAGGAGCGTCCCGCTTGCGTCGAGGTCGGGAAGCACGGCCTGATCGTCAGCGGCCTTGGGACAGGAGGTCTCCTCCTCCCGCAGGTCCCGACCGAGTACGGCTGGACCAGCAGGGAGTTCCTTGACCAGACCTGCGTCAAGGCCGGGCTCCGGCCCGGGTGCTGGAGACGCAACGATGTCGCCGTGCAGACCTTTGAGGGGCAGATATTCGAAGAAAAGGCGGTTTAACCCGAATGGCAATTACGTTTGAGGTCCTACACAAAGATATCGCGGGAAGGGTCGGCAGGCTCAGGGTGAACGAGAAGACGGTCCGGACGCCTGCGCTCCTTCCCGTCGTCAACCCCCACCTCCCCCTGGTAACGCCCCGCGAGATGCAGGAGATGGGCGTCGAGGCCCTGATCACGAACGCCTACATCTTCAGGCGAAGCACGGAGTATCACGACCGGGCGCTCGAGGAGGGGCTTCATAAGGTCCTCGACTTCGACGGCGCCATCATGACCGACTCCGGCTCGTTCCAGCTCTCCGTCTACGGCGAGGTCGAGGTGAGCAACCAGGATACGCTCGAGTTCCAGCAGGCAATCGGGAGTGATATCATCGTTCCCCTGGACATCCCTACCCCGCCGGACGCGGGCAGGGAGCGGGCGGAGCGGGAACTCGCGGTCACCATGGAGCGGCTCAGGGAGGCCAGAGAACTCTTCCCCGACGCGAACCTCGCCGGGCCGGTGCAGGGCGGCATCTTCACCGACCTCCGCGAGGAGGCCGGACGGGCCGTCCAGGACCTCGACCTCGCCTTTTGCCCGATCGGCGCCGTGGTGCCGCTGATGGAGAACTACCGTTACCGGGAACTGGTCGAGGTCGTCCTCGCGGCCAAACGCGGCCTCTCCCCGGCGACCGCCGTCCACCTCTTCGGGGCGGGCCACCCGTCGATGTTCGCCCTCGCTGTCGCGATGGGCTGCGACCTCTTCGACTCGGCCGCATACGCTCTCTTCGCCCGGGAAGGGCGCTACATCACCCCGCACGGGAGCTTCAAAATCGACGAACTCGCGGAACTCCCCTGCCCCTGCCGGGTCTGCCGCTCGATGACCGCCGACGAACTCCGGAAATCCGGGGACCGGGAGCGGCTGCTCGCTCTCCACAACCTCTACGTCAGCCTCGCGGAGATCGCCCGCATCCGGCAGGCGATCCAGGACGGGACCCTCTGGGAACTCGTCGACGAGCGGTGCCGGAGCCACCCGCGGCTGCTCGACGGTTACCGGGAACTCCTCGCCCACACGGCCGACCTCGAACGCGACGACGCCGTCTCGAAGCGCCGGTTCTTCTACCGGGGCTCGGAGAGTTGCCGGAGGACGGAGGTGCTCCGGTTCCACGAGGTCATCGGCCGGATCTCCGTCGGTGAGCGGGTGCTGGTCTCGTTCGACGGGAACGGGGCGCCCGGGTTCGATACGGTGCTGAACTTCAAGCCCCCCTTCGGGCCCTACCCCACGGAACTCGCGGAGACGTTCCCGGTCGGCCAGAGTGAGGTTCCGGAGTGGGACGACGATATGGTCCGGTCGGGGTGCGCCGGGATCCGGGCCCTGATGGAAGCGCACCCGGAGAGCCGGTTTGCCGTCCGGTGCGGCGAGGATTGGGTGCGTCTCATCCAGGAAGAGGTCCCCGGTGCGGAGGTGCTCTATGAGCAGGTATGAGGCGGTGAAGCGCGACGGCCTCGCCCGGATAGGGACCTACGTGGAGGGGGAGACGAGCGTCTCCCTCCCCGCAGCGCTCGATACGGACGCCCTCTTCCCCGCACTCCGCGAGCGCCCGTTCTCGAATGTCCCGCTCGGTGCGGATGAGGCGTTCGTCCGCGACTACTTCTCGCCCGGAGAGGGGCAGCCGGTGGCCGTCCACCCGCTCGCCGCCCCGGCGGAATCCGGCGACTGCGTCCTCGTCGCAAACTGGCATACGGCGCAGAAGAACCCCCGGAACTACGCCGGCTGGCTTACGACCTTAAAAGAGAGCCTCCCGCCGGACACCGCGTGGTACGCCCCGGCCTCGGCGCTCCCCTCGACTGCCTGCCTCCTCGTCTACTCGGGCTTCGACCTCTTCGATTACCGGGCCGTCGACCTCGCGTCCGCAGAGAAGCGGTTCTGCCTGCCGGAGGGTGAGTTCCCCGCTTCGCTGATGGAGACCGCAGTCTGCAGGTGTGAAGGCTGCCGGGACGGCGACCTTGTGCGGCACAACCGCCTTACGCTCGACCGCGAGCTTGCCCTCGTCCGGCACTACATCGAGGTCGGAAGGCTCCGGGAACTGATGGAGTCCCGGTGCTGTGCGGACGCCGCACAGGTGGGCATCCTCCGGTTCCTCGACCGGAGCTACACGTTCATAGAGCGGTCGCTTCCGGTGGCGCGGGCGGTGCCGATGCGTGCAAACACCGCCGAGTCGCAGAATCGTGCGGAGATCCGGCGGTTTGCCGACCGGGTGATCGACCGGTTCATCCCGACCCGGACGGACGTCGCGGTCCTCCTCCCCTGCTCAGCGCGGAAGCCCTACTCGCTCTCCCGGAGCCACCGGCTCTTCGTCAACGTCGTGGACCGAAGGGCGCACGAACTGATCGTCACCTCGCCGCTCGGTCTCGTTCCGAGAGAACTCGAGCGGGTCTACCCGGCGGGTCACTACGACGTGCCGGTGACCGGCTACTGGGACCGGGAAGAGTGCGCCTTCATCGCCGATATCCTCATCCGCTACTTCGCCGCGCACCCCTACCGCAGGGTGATCGCCCACCTCGACGGCGGCGCGCTCACCGTCGCACAGATGGCGGCAGAAGCCTGCGGGTTCGACCTCGAGGTGACCTGCCAGGGACACCCGACGGCGCCCGCCTCGCTCCGGGCCTTAAACGACGCCCTCGAGGACGAACGGCGGATGCAGGCCGACACCGTCCGGGGCACGGTCTCCTGGCAGTTTGCAACGGATATCAACACCAGAGGCCTCCAGGTCCGGGGCAGGAGCATGCAGATGGCGGTGCTGCGCGGAAAGCAGCAGCTCTTCAGCATCGATGCCGGGACCGGACTCTTCCGCCCGACGTTCGAGGGCTGGGACCTGATACCGGAGGGCTACCGGGTCAAGATCGATGCCTTCGTGCCGCAGGGCGACGTCCTCGCCCCGGGGATCACGGACTGCGACCCCCGGATACGGGAAGGCGACGAGGTGCTGGTGGAAGGACCGCTCGCGGTCGCCACCGGGAGGGCGATGATGGGGGCGGACGAGATGCTCCGGTCAAAGCGCGGGGTTGCGGTGAGAGTGCGGAAGACGAAGAAGATCGCGGAGTGAGGGGGTCGGGGGGTTTAGCCCCTCGGGGCTCATGTTTTGTGGCGGTTGGACCTGAAATCGCTGCAGGACGTCTTTTTTTATCTACGACATTAAGTCAACACGGTCAAGTGAACATAAGGCCCGGTACAGTGGATCGTGGGAGTATCGCCATTGGGGGTGGCGGCTCGCGGGGAGGGGGCATGCCCCCTCCCCTGTCTCTACCAGACATGAAAGATACCTGTAGCCCCCGCCCCAGGGGGCGGGGGCAGTGCGTGGTGATAAATGATGTTCCGGCAGGAACGGAGTTTGAGCACTGCCGGGTGCGCAGTCCAGTGGAAATCCGTGTGATGGCCTATACAATTCCCGTGGTCATTGCATCTCTGCCCTCTACATCGCAGAGAGCGTCGCAACTAATCAAAAAGAGGCTGTGTATCTGCCCTGAAATACCCAAAAACCTCTTACTTCTTCGGGACGAGCTTCACCGCCGTCCCGTAGGCGAGGAGCTCCGCCGCGGTCGCCATCGTCTGAGAAGTCGTAAAGCGGATATTCACGACGGCGTCGGCCCCGAGGTCGCGCGCGGTGTTGACCATCCGGTTGTAGGCCTCGGTCCGGGCATCGGTGAGCATCGATGTGTACTCCTCGAGCTCGCCGCCGACCAGGCTCTTTAAGCCCGCCATGACGTCCTTTCCCACGTTCTTTGTCCGTACCGTGTTGCCGAAGACCACGCCGAGGACCTCCCCTACGGCGTAGCCCGGTACTTCTGCAGTCGTTGTCAGTATCATATTTCATTCACTTCTTGATCGCTTCGATGGTCTCCTCGCGCCCCCGCCATATGATCAGCGCGACGCCGATCAGGATGAGCGGGATGCCAAAGAAAGGAATGAGCAGTGCAAGAACCACGCCGATGACGATCAGCGCGATCCCCCAGCGTACCGCACTCTGCATATTGTACCCATGCGACGGGTGGAGTGATAACCGTTCGTGTTTCTGGTCAGGTTCCTGACCGGGCTTCCGGATCTTCGGAGGATTATTCCGGCGCACGGAGACCCCAACTTTATATAAGACAGGTGAAGTAAAGAGGCTGGAGCCACAATATGTATGAAATGTTCGGATGCACCTCGACGTTACGATCGACCGGCACCGTCAGGAGTGAAGCAGTTGTATAAGGTGGAATCAGCGACCCGACTCGCCGATCGGGTATACGAATACTGGATATGCGCGCCGCAGGTGGCGCAGCACGCACGGGCAGGGCAGTTCCTCATCGTTCGCCTCCACGACGCGGGTGAGCGGATACCGCTCACCATCTCTGCCGTCAGGGGAGACGCCGTCCGGGTGATCTTTATGACCGTCGGCAAGACGACCGAGGAACTTGCGACGCTCCGCGCGGGCGATAGGATCAAGGACGTCGTCGGCCCGCTCGGGAAACCGAGCGATATCGAAAATTACGGCACTTGCTGCGTCATCGGCGGCGGTGTCGGGATCGCGAGCACGCCCCTCATCGCTAAGGAACTAAAAAATGCGGGCAACTACGTCATCGGGATCATCGGGGCGAGAAGCGCCGATCTCCTCATGCTCGAGGACGAGCTGCGGGAGGTTTGTGACGAACTCCACATCACGACCGACGATGGGAGCAAGGGCGTTCACGGGTTCGCAGCCGATGTCTTGAAGAAACTGCTCGCAGAGAGGACGATCGACCGGGTCTGGATCATCGGCCCCGCCATCATGATGAAGGTCACCGCCGGCGTGACGGCTCCCTACGGGGTGAAGACCTACGTAAGCCTCAACCCGATCATGGTCGACGGGACGGGGATGTGCGGCTCCTGCAGGGTGACCGTCGGCGGGGAGACGAAGTTTGCCTGCGTCGACGGCCCTGAGTTCGACGCCCACCAGGTCGACTTCAACGAACTGATGCAGCGGCAGCGGATCTATACCGGGCAGGAGAAGGTCTCGCTTGAGCGGTTCGCGGAGCACCGGTGCCGGTGCAGCGAAGGGGGCGGCCACCATGAGTGACCGGCCGGCCGACGTCCGGATCCACGACTTCAAGGAAGTCGATAGCGGCCTCTCCGCCGCTGAGGCCATCGCCGAGGCGGAACGGTGCCTCCAGTGCAAAAAACCGTTCTGCATAAAGGGCTGCCCGGTCTGCATCGACATCCCGGCATTCATTCGGGAGGTCGCGGACGGGAACTTCCCCGCTGCCGCACGGGCGCTCAAGGAGCAGAACATGCTCCCCGCCATCTGTGGCCGGGTCTGCCCGCAGGAGACCCAGTGCGAGGGCGTCTGCATCCTCGGCAACAAGGAGACGGCGATCCGGATCGGTGCGATCGAGCGGTTCGTGGCCGACCGGGAGCGGGAGAACGGCGCCGAACTCCCGGAGGTGGCAAGGCCGACCGGGAAGCGCGTGGCGGTCGTGGGCTCCGGCCCGGCCGGGCTGACGGCCGCGGCCGAACTCGCCCGCGCCGGCCACGCCGTCACGATCTTCGAGTCGCTCCACGAGGCCGGCGGTGTCCTGGCCTACGGTATCCCCGCGTTCCGGCTCCCGAAGGATGTCGTCAATGCCGAGATCGACCAGGTGCTCGCCCTCGGTGTCCGGTTGAAGAAGAATCACCTCGTGGGAAGAAGCGTCAGCGTCGACGAACTCCTCGGCTACGACGCGGTCTTCCTCGGGACCGGAGCGGGGCTTCCCGCGTTCATGTGCATCCCCGGTGAGAACCTGAACGGGGTCTACTCCGCAAACGAGTTCCTCACCCGGGTGAACCTGATGCGCGCCGATGCGTTCCCCGAGTCCGACACCCCGGTCCTGCACGCCACCCGCGTCGCGGTGATCGGCGGCGGCAACGTCGCGATGGACGCGGCGAGGGTTGCGCGCCGCCAGGGGGCGAAGGTCTCCCTGATCTACCGTCGGGGCGAGGAGGAGATGCCGGCACGGAGGGCTGAGGTTCTGCACGCGAAGGAGGAGGGGATCGAGTTCCTCACCTGTACGAACCCGATCCGGATCCTCGGCGAGCAGCACGTCACCGGTGTCGAGTGCGTGAAGATGTCCCTCTGCGGCATCGACGCGAGCGGTCGCCGGTCCCCGGAGCCGATCGAGGGGAGCGAGTTCACCCTCGACGTGGATATGGTCGTCCAGGCGATCGGCACGAGCCCGAACCCGCTCCTCGTCTCCCTGATCCCGGGGCTCGAGCGCGCACGGAAGGGCAACGTCGTCGTCGACGAGAACGGCAGGACGTCCATCCCCCACGTCTACGCCGGCGGTGACATCGCTACCGGTGCAGCGACGGTGATCGAAGCGATGGGCTCGGCGAAGCGCGCGGCGGCTGCGATCAACGCGATGCTGAAGGGCGAATAACCACTTTTTCCCGGGGCTGTCCGGGGTTTGGTCCGGGATCGGGCCAGGTTGAGCCAGATCCCGGTGATCGCGCCGCCCGGTCACTCCCCGACGCAGGAGACGTAGAAGATCCGGCGGCCGTCCTCCGTCACGACGTCCACCCCGTGAATCTCGCTCTCGAACCCGGGAAAGAGGGTATCGAAATCCTGCAGGGAGACGAGGTAGTCGACGATCGCCCGCGTAGCCGAACTGCACCGCTCCCCCGGCATGATGACCGGAATACCGGGCGGGTAGGGGACGACCATCACCGCGACCGTCCGCCCCTCGAGTTCGCTTACCGGCACCGGCGTCACATCGCCCCGCACCAGGTGACGGTAGGCCTCCGCCGGCGTCATCGCCGCCTCAGGCAGCGTTGCGTAGACGCTCCTGATGGTCTCCGTGATCGACTTGTCCCGGAGGTAGCCGTGCATCTCCCGGCAGAGGTCGGCGAGGCCACGTCCGGCATACCGGGCGGGGTGCTGGCGTACCAGGTCGGGGAAGACCTCCTCAAGCGGGCTGTTGCCGTCGTAGAGGGCCTTGAACCGGAAGAGTTCCGCGAGGAGTGTCCCGGACTTGCCCCGGGTGATCCCGAGCGTAAAGAGGACCAGGAACGAGTAATACCCGGTCTTCTCGACGACGATCCCGCTCTCTCTGAGATACTTCGTGACGATAGCCGCCGGTATCCCCCGGTCCTCCATGCCCATACCCGGCCTGATCCCGGGGGTGAGGATGGTCACCTTGATGGGATCGAGCATGGCGTAGCCCTCCTCGATGCCGGGAAAGCCGTGCCAGGCATCGTGGGGGTCGAGCAGCCAGCAGCCGGCACGGTCCCGGAGCAGCAGGTCGTCCGCCTCCCCGAGCGGTTGTTCTGCCTCCTGGTCCATGATACAGTCGGGTTGCCAGACAGTGAACCACCAGTAGTTCTCCTCGGGGAAGGGGCCTGCCCGGATCTCTTCGGCCACCGTCACCATCTTCTTTCTAAAGACGATCGCCTCCTCGATCGCCTCTTCGATGAGGAACTTCCCCGAGTGTCCGGCCATCATCCTGGTGGCGACGTCCAGGGAAGCGATGATGGTGTACTGGGGCGACGTCGAGGTGAACATCATGAACGCCTCGTTGAACCGCGGGTGGTCGACCGGTCCCCGGCCCTGCCTGACGTGGAGCATCGAGCCTTGCGAGAAGGCGGCGAGGACCTTATGAGTCGACTGGGTGGCAAAGACCGTCGGCCCGGCCGTTTCCGCCCGGTGCATCCCAAACCTTCCGGCGTAGAGGGGGTGGAACTTTGCGTAGCCGGACCATGCCTCATCGAAGTGGAGGTACGGGACCGCGTCCCGCAACTGCTCCTCGATCCGTTCGGCGCTATAGCAGATCCCATCGTAGGTGGAGTTCGTGATCACGGCCATCCTGGCCGTCCGCGATGCCGGGTCCTCTACGAGCGGACAGTCCCGGATCTTCCTCTCGATGACGTCGGGAAGGAACTCGCTACTGTGGATGGGCCCGATGATGCCGTACTCGTTTCGGGCCGGTATGAGGTAGACGGGGACTGCCCCGGTCATGATGA
>NZ_DAOSET010000006.1:0-19502 GCF_035363275.1 Methanoculleus sp.
AGCGGTTCATCAACGAGCCCGGACAGATGAAACTCCTGATCGTCGTCGACAAACTTCTGACCGGCTTTGACGCCCCGCCGGCGACCTACCTCTACATCGACAAGCAGATGCGCGACCACGGTCTCTTCCAGGCGATCTGCCGCGTGAACCGCCTCGACGGCGAGGACAAGGAGTACGGCTACATCATCGACTACAAAGACCTCTTCCGGTCGCTTGAGAGGTCGATCAAGGACTACACCGGCGAAGCCTTCGGCGGCTTCGACAGAGAGGACGTATCGGGGCTGTTGAAAGACCGCCTGGAGACAGGGCGGGAGCGGCTTGGCGATGCCCTTGAGGCGATCAGGACGTTATGCGAGCCGGTCGAGCCTCCCCGGGACACCCTTGCGTATCAGCATTTCTTCTGTGCGGCCGATACCGCAGATCCCGAAGCGCTCAAGGAGAATGAGCGCAAACGGCTTGCCCTCTACAAACTGACCGCCGCCCTCCTCCGGGCGTATGCCGGCCTGGCGAACGAGATGCACGATGCCGGATACACCGACGCCGAGGCCGCAGAGATCCGGGCCGAGGTCACTCACTACGACAACGTCCGTAAAGAGGTTATGCGGGCAAGCGGCGACTATATCGACCTGAAACTCTACGAGCCGGCCATGCGGCATCTCCTCGATACCTACATCCGGGCCGAAGAGAGCGTTAAGATATCGGCGTTCGACGATATGCCGCTGGTCCAGCTCCTCCTCGAGCGTGGTGCCGATGCCGTAGAGACACTCCCGCCGGGCATACGGCGTGATCGCGAAGCGGTTGCAGAGACCATCGAGAACAACGTCCGCAAACTGATCATCGACGAGACACCGATCAACCCGAAGTACTACGAGAAGATGTCCGAACTGCTGGACGCGCTGATCAGAGAACGCCGGGCACAGGCACTCGGGTACCAGGAATACCTCAAAAAGATCGTCGCACTGACAAAACAGATCAAGCGCCCCGGCGACGGCGCACGGTATCCCGGGACCCTGGACAGTCCTGCAAAACAGGCTCTCTACGATAACCTCGGCGAGGACGAAGCGATCGCGCTCGCGGTCCATGAAGCGGTAACCTTGACCAAACAGGACGACTGGACGCACAACCCCATTAAGACGAAGATGGTCCGTATTGCCATCAAGAAGGTCGTCCAGGACGACGAGAAACTCGACAAGATCCTTGAACTGATCAAAAACCAGCAGGAGTATGCCTGAATGCACCGGATCTCCGTGAATGGCATGCAGGTCGACGTGGTCCGTAAGGACATCCGGAACCTGCATCTCGGGGTATACCCTCCCGAAGGCCGGGTCAGGGTGGCGGCGCCGTTACGCGTGGACGATGAAGCGGTGCGGCTGGCGGTGATCACGAAACTGCCGTGGATCAAACGGCAGCAGACCCGCTTCAGGACCCAGGAACGCCAGAGCCCGCGGGAGTACACCTACCGCGAGACGCACTACTTCCTCGGCAGACGCTACCTGTTAAACGTCATCGAGCATCCGGGCCCGTCCCGGGTCGAGGTGCGTGGTAAGGCAGGGATCGACCTGTACGTTCCGGCAGGAAGCGATGCCGTCAGACGCGAACAGGTCATGCTCAAATGGTACCGAAAAGAACTCAAAGCCTTGATTCCGCCGCTGATCGATACGTGGCAGGAGACGCTCGGGGTGACGGTGGACGACTGGGGAGTAAAAAAGATGAAGACCAAATGGGGCAGTTGTAACATCGAAGCCCGGCGAATCTGGCTGAACCTGGAGCTCGCAAAGAAACCGGCTCAGTGCCTCGAATACGTTGTTGTGCACGAGATGGTGCACCTGCTCGAGCGAAACCACACCGACCGGTTCAGGGAGCTGATGGATCGGTTCATGCCCCAGTGGCGACATTACCGGGATGTGCTGAATCAGGCCCCACTCAGCCACGAGACCTGGTGTTACTGAAAAAACAGTTGATGATCCGGGTGAGTTTGGTGTCAAGGAGAGGCAGGAGATGGTTTTTCTCCACCGGCAGACCAGTCTACCGGCCGACCCTCCACCAGAACGGGTCTTTTATATCGCAAACAGATCCCGCCCCCCTCACCTCCCGCCGACCCCCCGCTTCCCGCAGATCTGCACCACCTTCTCCGGCTCATAGCGCAACGCAACCTCGCTCGTCCTCCCGCCGGCCTGCACCCGGATCAGGTCGACCAATCGCAGCGAGTCAAGTTTTCGCAGTTGCCGGGAGAAGACCGTGTAGCCGACCTTCGGCGTCTCCTCGACCCGGCCGTAGATCGCGCCGGAGACCAGCGGCCCGCTCTCCTCCTGCGAGAGCTCCGCGATCCGCCGGAGCAGCAGCCGCTCGTCCGCCGAGAGCGCCCGGATTGTATAAGCGAGGTGGACGTGCTTTGCCTGCTCGTAGGCCTTCATGATATCCTCCTCGACGACCTCGGTGCGGGCGGCGCACTCCGCGTTCAGCACCGCCCGCTTCACCAGGTCGAGACCCACCCGGACGTCGCCCGACTCCATCGTCTGCTCGACGATGCGGTCGAGCATCTGTACTGAGAAGACGCCGGGGTAGAGCCCGATCCGGATCCGGTCCTGGAGGATGCCCCGGATCTCGTCGGCGTCGTAGGGCGGGAAGTAGATGTCGGAGGGGCGGAACGGCGAGAGGACCCATTTGCTCAGGTCGGCGGCGAGGTCGAGGTCCATGTCGCTCACCGTCGCGAAAACCGCCGCCCGGGTAGTCCTGGTGCAGCCGGAGCAGGGAGTTGACGACGTCGCCGAGCAGGTTGTTGTAGTGGAGCAGGTTCGCGTCGTCCAGGCAGACGATCAGGCTCTTCTCCTGCCGCTGCAGGGCGCCGCCGATCGCGTCCATCACCGACTTGATCGAGATCCCGGTCCGCGCCGGAGCGTGACCGACGATCGCTGCGTAGATCCGGGAGAAGACCATGTACTTCGTCCGGTCGTTCTGGCAGTTCACGTAGACCGGCACGATCTTCTTGGTGGTCTGCTCGAGCTCGGCAAAGATCCGGAGCACGCTGGTCGTCTTCCCGGTCCCGGGCAGACCCCTGCAGATGGCGGAGAGGGCCCGCCCGCCTTCGAGTGCGGGACGGACCTGGTAGGCAAGGTCGTTGAGCTGGCTCTCGCGGTAGTTGAAGAACTCAGGGACGTAATCGATCTCGAAGACATCGATACTCCGGAAGAGTGTCTGGTCGGACATGAGGAGTCGCGTTCTCATACAAAGATCGTCGGGAGATGGTTATTTAAGCGGGAGCCGTGCGCATGGTGAAAGTGAAAAAGAAGTTTTGCCGGAAGACCTTTTGCGCTCATAGCGCTGGTGCTTTGCCCGGCAGAGGGCATTGTGCCTGAAATCCGGTGTGGCCGTTCACCACCCCGCCGGCCCCGTCAGACGATCGGGCCGAAGAGCGCCCGGCCGATGAGGAAACATACCCCGGCCACGATCGCCGCGGCCGGAATGGTCAGGAACCAGGCGATGAGGATCTCGCGGACCACGCCCCACTTGACCGCCGAGTAGCCGCGCGTCGCGCCGACACCCATGATCGCGCCGGTTGTCGCATGGGTCGTCGAGACCGGGACGCCAAAGACATTCATCAGCGACAGGACACCCCCGGCGGAGGTCGATGCGGCAAACCCCTGGTAGGGCCGGATCCTCGTTATCTTGGTGGCCATCTTGTCGATGACCCGCCAGCCCCCGAGGAGGGTACCGACCGAGATGGCAAGCGAAGAGACCAGTATCACCCAGAGCGGGACGGCAAACTCGGAGATCAGCCCGCCGGCAAGGAGCATGGCGGTGATGATGCCCATCGCGTTCTGGGCATCGTTGCCGCCGTGGCCGATCGCCTGGAGTGACCCCGAGAAGATCTGAAGATTTCGAAAGAGGTTTGTCAGGCGCCGCGGAGCATAGTTGCGGAAGACGTAAGTTACGGTGATGCCGAAGATGAACGCGACGATGAACCCAAGCATCGGGGAGACGACGATGAAGATGATGACCCCGAGAATGCCGCTGACACTCAAAAACCCTGTTGCGATGGCGAGCGGGATGACCAGCGTCACCCCGATGAGTCCCCCAACGAGGAGGTTCCACGGCTTGAACTCGCCCCTCCGATGCGCGAACACCCCCGTGGCGACAGCACCGAGGACGGCACCGGCAAGCCCATAGAAGGCGGTCTGCTCAATCATTACCAGCGACGGCCAGATGACCGCTCCTGTCCCGGCACCTGCAATCCCGGCACCAAGGAGCCCCCCGATCAGAGCATGGCTGCTCGATACCGGGATACCGAGAAGAGACGTCGCAAGAACCCAGAGCACCCCGCCGACCAGGGCCATGAAGATCAGCGTCGGCGTAAGGAATGAGGGGTCGACGATCCCTCTTCCGATGGTCGCCGCAATCGCCGTCGTGAAGAGGAGGGGGCCGAGGAGGTTGAAGACCCCTGCGAGAAGGACCGCCTGCAACGGGGTTAAAGCCTTGGTCGCGACGATGGTTGCGATCGAGTTTGCGGCATCGTTCAGGCCGTTTGCGAAGTTAAAAAGAAGAGCGAGAGCGATGCCGAGGATGATGATCGGATCCATGGCAGTCAGGAGTGTCTGATGGCTATGTCGCTCAAGACGTTTGCGACATCCTCGCACTTATCGGTCGCCATCTCCAGGTTTTCGTAGATATCCTTGAGTTTGATGATGGTGATCGCATCATTCGTCTTGAAGAGGTCCATGATAGCATGACCGAGGACGTTATCCGCGACATTCTCCAGGCGGTTCACCTCGATGCACCGCTCTTCGATCAGGCTCGGGTCCTTGATCGACCGTATACTGCTGACGGCCTTCTCGATCTCGATGACGCTCAACTGGATCAGCTTTGCAAGTTCAATCATCGAGTCGTCGGTCTCGGTGATGCCGTAACTGTACATCTGCTGTGCCGTGCCGTCGATGTAGTCGAGAATATCGTCCAGCGCCGATGCGAGACGGGAGATCTCTTCGGGCTCAAGCGGCGTGATGAACGTCCGGTTCAGTTGCTCGTAGATCTGGTGTGAAATATCGTCTCCCTGGTGCTCGATCTGTTTCATCCGGTGACACTGCTCTTTCACGTCCTTGAAATTTTCAACGAACTCAACGAGCAGATCGGCTGCGGAAACGACTGTTTTAGCCATCTCATCGAAGAGGTCAAAAAAAACCTTATCCTGAGGGACTACCCACTCCTTAATGCCCACGATGATCGTTATAAGTTTCTCCCGTCAGGGACTATATATCGATCGGTCCTGCTGCCCGAAAAGAACGGCGGGATACGGCGAAACAGGGGAGGAGGCACCGCAAGCCTCTCAGGTGAGCGCGCCGGCCGGGTACCGGGAACGACTCGTCCGATATGGGGGAACGGTGCGGAGCCGCTCCCGTCGCCCTCTCACTCCGAGATCTTCACGAGGTTGCTGCGGATAAATTCGAGATCCGCGTCCTTTGCCGCGATCTCCAGGAGCACTGTCCCGTAACCGGGGCAGAGTTTCGTAAACGGCAGCAGGACCTTCTTCTTCCGGATCTGGAGCCCTACGAGCATGGGCTTTTGTAAGAGTATCCGGATATCCTTGAAGACAAAGCCCGGCACCATCTCGTAGTATTCCTTGCTGTGCTTTCGCACGTAATCGTTCACCTGATCAGGCGTCACATCCATGAGAAGCACCTGTCCACCCAGGTTGTTTACGCAGCGCGATGCCATTCATAGATAATTCGTATTGTCACGAATAAATCTTTCGCAGATCCCGGGGTCGCCGCCCGACACGGGAGGAACCGGATATCTTGAGAGCATCGCGCCGGTGCTGCTCGAAAGAGCAGGCCTTTACAGATCCGGGGTGCAAGAAAGCCCCCGGCTAAAGCCCGGGGAGAGTGTCAACGGCCGTTGCTGTCCCGGCGAGGGGAAAGGTTATTGTATACCGGGCGGATACTCCGGTATGAAGCCGTATGGCATGCCGGGCTGCTCACCCGGGGTTCGTCTCCTCCTCCTGGCGGCCGTTTCCGCCCTCTTCGTCATTCCCTGCTCCATCTCGGGCGCGACCCCCCCGCTGCTTCCTTCTCTCACCCTCTCGCTATCGAACGACACCCTCTCCGGGAACGAAGACCTTGATATCTTCGTCGTCTGGAGCCGGGACGCGAGTTTCTACCGCCCCCCGGGAAGCGTCGACGTGCTGGTCTACAGGGCCGGCTCGCCGGTTGCAGGGTATACGATCCCGGAAGACGTTCGTACAGCCGCCGATGACAACACCCGGCATTTCCGCGGGGCGATCGCATCCGCGGAGTTGCCGGAGGGGAGGCTCCTGCTCGTCGCCACCGACCCGGTCTCCGGCGCCGAAGCCCGCGCCCCGATCAACGTCACCGAACCGGGCCCGGACTTCTCCAGCACCCGGCTGGCCGGGTCCCTCGACACCGCCTTTCTCCTGGTTGCGGCGGTCCTGCTGGTCGTCCTCGGGGCCGGTCTCAGCCTGCTCGTGCGGCGTCCGTGAGGGGAGGCGGTGCCGCTGCCCGGCTCTTCTCCACCACCTCCTCTCCGCCTGCACCCCGGCGCCCCCCCTCACCGGTTCCCTTAATGTCTGCGGAAAACCAACTATTCTTCAAGTGATACGCGAACCGGCAGTAAAAAAAGTCCTCTACTGGTGCGACCAGTGTAACGTCCCCCTCATCGGGCGCACCTGCGCCTGCAAAGCGAAGGTCCGGGAGATAGAACTCCTGCAGCCGCACGACGTCCGCCCGGCCCTCGCGGCGGATACGGCCCTCATCCGGCGCCTTCTCTCCGAGCAGTTCGGCGATATTCCCCTGCCCCATGTCGTGCTCCTCAACAAGACCGGCGGCGCCGACCGGGCCGACCTGGTGATCGTCCACGGCGACCGGTTCGGCTGGCTCTCGTTCGACCCGGTCACCCGGAAATTCAGCCTCGATATCGCCCCCGAGGCGCTCCCGCACATCCTCCCGTATGCAACAAGAGGCATCATCGATCTCGAGGCCGAGCCCGCCGTGCGTGCACATAAGGGCCGCATCGGCGGGAAACGGTTCCCCCTGGCGGCCGGCGTGCCCGACGGGACGGTCATCGTCGCCTACAAGAACCGGTTCGGCACCGGCGTCGTCAAGGACGGGCAGGTCCGGGTGAAGGAACTCGTCTCCGTCACGCCCTGCTCCCGGCCCGACCCGGGCTGGGAGGTGGTGATCGAGAGGAACCGCTACCACTTAAAGAACCTTGAGCGCAACGCCGTCCGTACCATCAAGAAGCACATGAACGACCGGCCGTGCGCGAACGTCTCGTTCTCCGGCGGCAAGGACAGCACCGCCGTCCGCCACCTCGCCCGGAAGGCGGGGGTGGAGAAGGCGTTCTTCATCGACACCGGGATCGAACTCCCCGAGACCGTGGAGTTCGTGGCGTCACAGGGCGTCGAGATCATCCGGAAAGGCGGCGACTTCTTCCAGGCGGTCGAGAAGGCGGGGCCGCCGGGGAAGGACCACCGCTGGTGCTGCAAACTCTTAAAACTCCACCCCTTAAAGATCTACCTCGCCGAGACCGGCCCCTGCGTCACCATCCAGGGGAACCGCTGGTACGAGTCCTGGAATCGGGCCGACCTTGAGGAGACGAGCCAGAACCCGGCGAACCCCCTGCAACTGAACGTCTCGCCGATCCGGAACTGGCGGGCGCTCGAGGTCTTCCTCTACCTCTGGTGGCAGGAAGTCCCCATGAACCCGCTCTACGAGATGGGTCTTGAGCGGATAGGCTGCTACCTCTGCCCGGCGGCGCTCGAGAGCGAGTACGAGGGGCTCCGGGAGATGCACCCGGAACTGACGGAGCGCTGGGACGAATTCCTTATCAGGTGGGCGGAGAAGACCGGGATGCCGGACGCCTACCACCAGTGGGGGCTCTGGCGATGGCGGGCCCTGCCCCCGAAGATGCGCGAGGTCTGCCGGGAGCGGGGCATCGGCGTGAACGAGGACTTCACCCTGCGGGAAGCTCCCGTGAAGAAGAGAGTGGAGGTGGCAACGACGAAGACGATGAAGACCCGTGAGCCGGCACGGCCGGCAGAGATTGAGTTCACTCCCGATACGATCCGGAAAGACTTCCCGATCCTCGGCGATATCATCTACCTGGACAACGCGGCGACGAGTTTCTCGCCGGAGCCGGTGGTGGAGGCGGCGGTCGAGTTCGAGCACCGTTACCGGGCGAACGTCGGGCGGGGCGTGCACCGCCTGACCCGGATCGCGACGCAGCGTTACTGGCACGCCCACGAGAAGGTGGCCCGGTTCGTCGGCGGGGAGGCGGGGGTGACGGTCTTCACGAAGAACGCCACCGACGCGATCAACATGGTCGCGCAGGGGCTCTCCTGGAAGCCGGGCGACCGCGTGGTGACCACCATCCTCGAGCACCACTCAAACCTCCTCCCCTGGAGGGCGCTTGGAAAGCAGGGGGTCGCGCTCGACGTGATCGGGATCGACGCCGACTATTCGCTCGACCTTGCCGCACTCGAGGAGACCCTGGCCGGGGGCGGTGTCCGGCTCGTCGCCGTCACCCACGCTTCAAACGTCCTCGGCGTGACGACACCGGTCCCCGAGATCGCGGGGCTCTGCCGGGAGCACGGCGCCCTCCTCCTGGTGGACGCCGCACAATCCGCGCCGCACATGCCGCTGGACGTCGCGGAGCTCGGCTGCGACATCCTCTGCTTTGCGGGGCACAAGATGTTCGGGCCGATGGGGACCGGGGTCCTCTGGATGCGGGACCTGCTCTTCGAGCCGCCGACCCTCGGCGGGGGCATGGTCGCGAGCGTGACGGCAGAGGGGCATGTGCCCGCGGAGGGTTACCAGCGCTACGAGGCCGGGACGCCGAACGTCGGCGGCGGGATCGCGCTCGGCGTCGCCGTGGACTACCTCTCGGCGATCGGGATGGAGAAGATCCACCGGCACGAGGAGCGCCTGACCGCCCGGCTGATCGAGGGGCTCTCCGCGATAGACGGGGTCACGGTCTACGCCGGGAGGAATCCGGGTGCCCGGATCGGGGTCGTCTCGTTCACCATCGACGGCGTTCACCCCCAGGAGGCCGCGCAGATGCTCGACGAGGATGCGGATATCCTGGTGCGGTCGGGGCACCACTGCTGCCAGCCGCTGATGGAGCACCTGAACCTCCCGGAGGGGACGGTCCGGGCGAGCATGGCGGCCTTCACGACCGAGCAGGAGATCGACCTTCTGGTTGCGGCCGTCGACGAGATCAGCCGCGGACGGTGAGACGTCTCCTCAATCCTCTAATTTGGTCTGGTCTTCGGCGGCCTCGGGTTTCGGTAAGTGCGACTCGCGACGTTCCAATCAGAATGACCCTCCTGCAGTACACGAGTCCGAGATGATTGGGCTTCTCGGGTACAAGAGTCTGAACACTGCCGGATTTTATTTTAAGCACACGCAGTGACCGGAGCGAGAGAAAATTCCCATGCAGTGGACCGTGGGGGATTCGCCATTAGGGGAACGACGCTCCGGAGAACGACTGTCCGTAGGACAGGAGTTTGAGAAGACCGGAGGTCTTCGAAGAGCGGAGTTCGAGCACCGAAGGTGCGAGGAGGGGCTGACGAGGAGTGCGATGCTCCGAAGGAGCGGAGCTTGAGCACCGACAGGTGCGAGGGGGGCATGCCCCCTCCCCTGTCTCTCCCTCATAAGACTATATCTGTAACCCCCCCACCGCCCGCGCTTCGCGCTCCTCCCGCCCCCGGAGGGGGGCGGGCAGTGCGTGGCGATAACCGGGGGGAAGCCGTGCACGGTTCTTCCAGGGATCTCTCTATGCAGTGGACCGTGGAGGGTGCGCACCTGTCGGTGCTCACGCTCCTGCCCCCGCGCCTAATGGTGCTCAAGTTCCGTTCCTCTGGAACGTCGCACCCTACGGCCCGTCGCACCCTTCAATCCTCTCCGGATGCGTATAGACCGCCATCTCCGGCGTCCCGGCAGAACCGACGATGGCAAGGCCGGTCTCTTCCGCAACCTCCACGGCAAGCGCGGTCGGGGGACCGGTGGAGACCAGCACCGGGATGTTTGCGACGAGGCACTTCCTGACCATCTCGGAGGTGACCGTCCCGGTGCCGACGGCAACCGTCCGGGAGAAGTCAAGACCGTCACGCAGCCCTCGACCGATCACCCTGTCGAGGGCGTTGTGCCGGTCGATGTCCTCGGAGCGGGCGGCGATGTGGCCGCCGTCGATGAGGGCGATCACCTCGATCATGCCGGGCGCGGGGAGGGCGGTGACGGCTTTTTCGAGCTCCGGGATGGAGACCGTACGATCGGAGTGGATCGCGGGCAGTTTCTGGGTGTCGATGTAGGAGACGGCCCCCCCGCACCCCGAGAGGATGGTCTTTTTTACGCTGACCCGCTTGAAGATGTTCGTCGTGAGGACGCTTATCCGGTTCTCCTCGACCCTGACCGACTCGATCTCGTCCGCGCTCCGGATGATCTCTTCGGTGTAGAGGTAGCCGGTGACGAAGTCTTGAAGTCCGGTCGGGCTCAGGATCACCGTCGTCAGGTGCCGGCCGTTGACGAAGATCGCCACCGGCGCCTCCTCGGCGGCATCCAGGGCGATCTTTCCGCCGCCAATGCGGATGCAGGCAATTTTCTTGAACATAGGTCCTCACTTCACGTATGCCGGACGCGCCGCCGGATCACTCCGGGGCGGGATCGATTCTCTGGAGAGATCGTGCACGGGAGAGGACTAGACGATACCGGTGGTCGTCCCCGGCGCACCGTTCATGCACACTGCCGGACGAACTCCTCGGGCATCGAGGTGCGCCGTGCGGTCTCTTCGACCGAGAACCCTCTCGCAAGGAACCTCCTTACCACGCTCTCCATGGGTTCCCCGACCTCGATGATATGCATATCGGGGTCGTAGAGCCTGACGGCCCGCTGCCCCCAGGGCTGCTCTACCACGCCGTGGACGTACTTCACGGAGTCCATCCCGTTGAGCCGTTCAAGAAAGGCGTCCAGGTCGTCCTCCTCGAAGTAGAGTTCAGCGTTCTTCGGCCCCCGAAGGATATCGTCCTCATCGACGCCGATGAGATCCGCAAAATGCGACCGGAGGTGGATCGCAAAGCCGCCCTCGAACGACACGTTCTCGCCGAGATCGTAGCCGACCTTCTGGCCCAGCACCTCCTCATAGAAGGCCCTGGAGACCTCCATGTCACGAACAACAATAAGCGGGCACACAAACTTCATACGTATTCTGCTCCGTATCCCGGGCGTTCGCCGGTAACTCCCGCATGAGACAGACGGCCCCACAACCCATCGGGCCTCCGGCTGCTCCTGATAATCCCGTAGGAGGTTGTGATAGTTCAGTCTTTTGATTGCCGGTTCTCCCGCTGTGCAGAGAAAAATCCATGCAAAAACGTCGGTAAAAGCACAGAAGAGGTTTTTGCGGCTGTCCGGCAGCGGGAGAGAGCGTCGCTCTCTCCCCCACCTCCGGGCGTTGCCTGGAGCCTTAGCACCCCGACACGGGCGCAAATGAGGTTTTTATGGAACTCAAGTAGGTTGGTTAACGGGCGTTAGACGCCCGGCCGGTTCCGGCCGGGCGCATCCTTTGCTCGAACTCCGCCTGCCCCGAGGGGCACGCGTCGTCGCTCGAAAACGCTTCGCGTTTTCTCAGACTCCGTTCCTGATGGAACGTCGTTACTCGCACCTTCGGTGCTCGAACTCCGCCTGCCCCGAGGGGCACGCGTC
Organism: Methanoculleus sp.; assembly: GCF_035363275.1. Lineage (NCBI taxonomy): Archaea > Methanobacteriati > Methanobacteriota > Methanomicrobia > Methanomicrobiales > Methanomicrobiaceae > Methanoculleus > Methanoculleus sp. The sequence continues at coordinate 11,706 of NZ_DAOSET010000006.1, forward strand.
GTTACTTAAACACGTCGTAGATCTGGTCGCTGCCGGTCTCAAAGAGGCGCTGGCGTTCGGCCTGCTCCTCAACGAGCGCAAGCACCGGGAGATCCATATCCACACCCGGGGTGTGGCCGAACATCCGCTCCATGTCCACCTGCAGGGCGTGCATGTAGAGCGAGTTCGCGATCTCCATCGGGCAGGTCTCCTCGCACTGGCCGCAGTTGACACAGGAGTCCGCCACGTGGGCGTAGCGGATCAGGTGGAACATGAACGGCACGGGGAGCACACCCGGCGGGACCAGGTAGGGCTTCTTCGTGCTGCACTCGACGCAGTAGCAGATCGGGCAGTTCTCGATACAGGCGTAGCACTTGGTGCACCGGCTCGAGTCCTCCATCATCGTCTGGAGGCGCTCCTTGCCCTCGCCGAGGGCCTCGAAGTAGCGGGCCCGCCACTTGTCGCCGAGCTTCAGCATCGCGTTCTCGACCTTGCCGCGGATCTCGATCCCCTTCGGGTTCGCGGGCTCGGAGGCGATCGCTCCGGCCTTCACGGCGGCATCGAGGAGGTTCGCGCCCTTCTCGGAGCAGACCTCAACGAACGTGGCCTTGCCGGCCTTGTCACCGATGACACCCCAGTTACCGCAGGCGAGGTCTGCCTGGCGGGGGACCTTCATCTTGCAGCGGCGGCAGTTCGAGCGGCGGCCGAAGCCTTCTTCCTCGAGCTCGTCCATCGAGATGCCCTTGTGCTGGCCGTCCTTCGTGACGATGATGAACTGGCCCTTGTCGATCTCTTCCTTGACGACGTCGTTGGGGTCGACCCCGAACTTCTCGCGGATCATCTTCCGGGCGAGGACCGGGCTGACCGAACCGCCGCAGTTGACGCCGATCATGAGGAGGTTGTCCAGGTTGACCTGGTTGCGCTTCGCGAGTTCGTAGAGACCCATCGCGTCGCAGCCCTTCACCGTCACCCCGAGGCGCATGTTCTCGGCGCCGTCGAGGTACTTCTTGACCAGCTTCGCGAGCAGGAGCGTTCCGCAGTGGAGCGAACCTGCCGTCTGTCCGATCTCGGCGGGGTCGGTGATGATCGTGGGGACCGCATCGTAGAGGTCCACGCCCTTCTTGACCGCCAGAACGGCGTCGACGATCTTGTTTTCGAGGGCATACTTGAGAAGCCCGGTCACCGCGCCGCCGCATTCCGCGACCTTCGCGATATCGGGGCTCGTCGTCCAGGCGTATACCATATCTCCCTTTGCTACCATTTACTGCACCCCCGTGATCTTCTCGACGGCAACCGCACTGTGCTTCAACTCCGGCATCTTGGAGAGCGGGTCGAGAGCGGTGTTCGTCAGCTGGTTCACAGATCCAACCCCGCCAAAGTGCATCGTCATCATCAGCACCCCGGGCGCGACCTCATCGGTCACCCTGGCAAGAGCCTCTGCCTGCCCGCGCCTGCCCCGGAGCCGGATCTTCTCTCCGTTCTGGATCTTCAGCCGTGCTGCATCTTCGTTGTTGATCTGCACGTAGGCTTCCGGCACCTCCTGGTGGAGGATCTTCGCCCGGCCGGTCTGGGTCCGGGTGTGGTAGTGGAAGATCAGACGTCCGGTCATCAGAGTGAACGGATACTCGGCGTCGGCGACCTCCGCGGGCGGCCGGTGCTCGAGACCGAAGAAGTGTCCGAGACCGTCGGCCGACGAGAACTTCTCGCGGTGCAGGATGGGAGTTCCCGGGTGCTCGAGGGTCGGGCAGGGCCAGTGGACGGACTCGGGCTTCTCCATCCTCTCGTAGGAGATGCCGGCCATCGACGGGGTGACCCGCCGCATGTCGTCCCAGATGTCCTCCGGCGAGTTGAAGTCAAAGCCGTTGAGATTGAGCTTGTGGGCGAGATCGACGAAGATCTGCCAGTCTTCCTTTGCATCGCCCGGGGTCTCGACGGCCTTCCTGATACGGTTGACACGCCGCTCGCCGCTGGTGAACGTCCCGTCCTTCTCGGCGAAGGATGCGCCGGGCAGGATGACGTCGGCATACTGTGCCGTCTCGGTCATGAAGATGTCCTGCACGACCAGGAAGTCGAGTTTCTCAAGCGACCGCATCACGTGGTTCGAGTCGGGGTAGGAGACGACGGGGTTCAACGCGAAGATGTACATCGCTCTTATCGGGTCGCCGCACTGGGTGATCTGTTCGGTCAGGGTCACGCCGTACTCGCTTGCAAGCCCGGTGACACCCCAGAGTTCTTCCATGCGCTTCCTGGTGGCGTCGTCCTCGCACTTCTGGTAGCCGGAGAAGACGTTCGGATACGCACCCATGTCGCAGGCGCCCTGGACGTTGTTCTGTCCACGGAGGGGGTTGACACCGACTCCCGGCCTGCCGACGTTGCCGGTGAGCATCGCGAGGTTTCCAAGCGACCGGACGTTGTCCGTGCCGGTCGAGAGTTCCGTGATGCCGAGACAGTAGATGATCACCGCGTTGTTGGCATTGGCGTATATCCGGGCGATCTCCTTGACCCGCTCGGTCGGAACGCCGGTGATCGACTCGACCTCGGCATACTTCTCGACGGTCTTCTTCAATTCGTCGAACCCGCTCGTCCGCTTCTCGATGAACTCCTTGTCATGGAGGTTCTCCTGGATGATCCAGTACATGATCGAGTTGATCAGGGCGATGTTGGTCGAGGGGTTGTAGCGGACCCACTCATCGGCGAGGCGCGCCGTGGGCGTGTAGCGCGGGTCGCAGACGACGATCTTCTTGCCCGCCTTCTTGGCCTGGACAATCCGGCGGCCGGCGAGCGGGTGCGCCTCGATGGTGTTCGCGCCGATCATGAAGATGACGTCCGCGTTCAGGACATCCTCAAAGGGGTTCGTCGCGGCACCGGAGCCGAATGAGAGCGAGAGCCCCGCGACGGACGGCCCGTGGCAGATGCGCGCGCAGTTGTCGATGTTGTTGGTCTTGAAGGCCACCCGCGCGAGTTTCTGCATGATGTAGCACTCCTCGTTCGGGGTCCGGCACGAGACCTGGAAACCGAGCGATTTCGGTCCGTACTTCTCGCTGGTCTCCTTGAACTTCGAGGCGATCAGGTCATAGGCCTCGTCCCAGGTTGCCTCCTCGAACTTGCCGTTCTTCTTGATGAGGGGCTTTGTCAGCCGGTCGGGGCTCTGCACGAACTCCCAGCAGGTGACTCCCTTGGGGCAGAGTTTTCCTTCGTTAATCGGGCTCCTCTTGAGAGGTTCGACCCCTACGAGTTTGCCGTCGTTCACCACAAGGTTGAGTCCACACCCTACACCGCAATAGGGGCAGGTCGTGGGAACGTAGCGTAACTTTCCACTGGTTTCTGTCATTCACATTCTCCCGGTTGTTGCATTCAACGTCGGTTGCCAAGCATGCCAGGAATGGATGGACATGCTCACATTAGGTTTACTCAACTCGATAGTATATAAATTTAAACTTATTGCATTAACTATAGCCAATATATTAGGTCGTATAATTGATATCAATAAACCCATAATCCCTGTATACAATGTAGTCTCGACAATGTTCCTTATTATGCGATAATACGATGTTAAATTGGTAATATGCCGTATCTGCCCCAAATGAGTTAACTAAATATTATTTACTTGGCCAAAATATTTACTACTACCTTTGACTAAATACTCTTCCATGCAACCGAGACTGAATCACACATGGGAGGACATCGAGGCCCGGCTCAGGTCGAAAGGCTCCACCCCGGAGTTAATCGATCACTTCCGGAGATGCATCGAATTTCACACCTTTGCGGCCCCCGGGCTCCTGGTCGGGGTCTATATGGTGGATTATGCCCTGGAACTCCTGAACCCTCCTAACGACGAGAAGGTTTACGCCGTCTGCGAGACCATGAAGTGCCTGCCCGACCCCCTGCAGGTGATCGCTCACTGCACGACCGGCAACCACCGCCTCCGGGTGCTCCCGATCGGGAAGTTCGCCATCACCATGAACGGCCCGGCCGAAGCCCCGTACGTGAACGGGATCCGGATCTTCGTCGACGGCGAGAAGATCGGACGGTACCCGACGTTCGCCCTGTGGTACACCAAAGACCCCCTCTTCGACCCGAGAACCCGCGGCATCGCGCTGATCGACGAGATCATCGACGCAGGACGCGACTTCCTCTCCTGCGAGAACGTACGGGTGAAAGTTCCCCAGAAGTGGCCCTGGCGATCCGCGATCTGCAACATCTGCGGCGAGATGGTCCCCGACCATATGCTCGTCAACGGGGCATGCTCCGACTGCCGGTCCCAGTCCTACTACGAGAAGGTAGCGTACTGAGAGAAAGGGCTTAATCCCCGTCGCCGCAGCATGCACCGCATGGAACTCGTCCCTATCGGGCTCGTGCATTCAAGCATCCGTTCCCGCAACGATATGCCGGTCCAGGGCGTGGATGCCGAGGTGGAGGTCTATCCCGACTACGCCGGGGCGCTCTCCGGCATCGAGGAGAACTCGCACCTGCTCCTGGTCTGCTGGCTCCATGAGGCGGACCGGGGAGTCCTGAAGGCGGTGGCCCGGAAAGTCTCCCACGATCTCCCGGAGAAGGGCGTCTTTGCCCTTCGTTCCCCGGCGCGGCCGAACCCCCTCTCTGTCTCGGTGGTCAGGCTGCGCAGTGTGCGGGAAGGGCGGTTCCTCCTGCTCGCAAACGTCGACCTGATCGACGGGACGCCGGTGCTCGACCTCAAGCCCTACCAGGCAGGGTGGGACTGCGTCTTCTCGGCGACCGGCCACGACCGGACGGAGAAGATCCGGAAGATGGGCCCCGGCGAGTACCGGGAAGGCCTCATCCGCGAGGCCGTGAACTATCACGGGGAACTCTGTCCGGGCGTGGCGGTCGCGGTGCGGATGGCGGAGGCGGCGATGCGTATCGTTGAAAGCGACCTGCGGAATCCACGAGTCTCGGTCACGCTCGGCACCGATCCCTGTATCGCCGACGCATTCATCGGGATCACCGGCGCGCGCCCTGGAAACCGCCGGCTGCGGTGTTCGGGAGGAGACTGCTATGTCGTCGCCGGTCCGGAGAGGGAGGTGATCTTCCGTCTCCGGACCGTGCCGGAAGACACCGGGGAGATCCTCGCATGCAGCGAGTCTTCGCTCTTCGATTGCGAGCTTCGCTCCCCGTCGCCAGCCGAAAGATGAATGATAACCTCCGGCCGTTTTACGACCGGTCATCCTGTACAACCGGGACTGAGGCCGGAGAATACCCGTCCCGGCATCCCATCAAGGAGTCAAGAGTATGCCACGCCGGTACCTGAATCTTACCCCGCTCCCGGAAGCGCTCGCGGCCATGCGGCAGGCGTTTCCCCCAGGAAACCATGCCGAGACCGTGCCGCTACGCGAGGCTGTCGGGAGAGTGACGGCCGAGCCCGTATATGCGATGCGCTCGGTTCCCGAGATCGATATCGCAAAGTTCGACGGCTACGCGGTCAAAAGCAGGGAGACCCGGGGGGCACAGGACCGGCGCCCTCTACCTCTCACGGAGTGCGTCCGCATCAATACCGGCGAGATTATTCCCCCGTCGTTTGACGCCGTCATCATGATCGAGGATACCTGGGACGAGGACGGCACCATCCGGATCCGGAAGTCCGCGGCATCCGGACAGCACGTCCGGCACGCGGGCGAGGATATCCGTGCAGGGGAACTCGTCCTCCCGAACGGCCACCGGGTCAGGCCGTTCGACCTCGGTGCGCTCGCGACCTACGGCGTAACCCATCTCTCCGTCCGGTCGATCCGTGCCGGGATCGTCCCGACGGGGAGCGATCTCGTTCCCCTTGGTCTTCCCCCCGCGCCCGGCCAGACGATCGAGACGAACACCCTCATGGCGGAGGCTTACCTCTCGCGGATGGGAGCGACCTGCCGCCGCTACCCTATCGTCCCCGACGACCCGGACCTGATCCGGGAAGCGCTCGCAGAAGCCGTCGCGGAGAACGATCTCGTCATCCTCTCGGCAGGCTCGTCGGCCGGCACCCGGGACTTCTCCCGGGACGTCGTCGGCACGCTCGGCGAGATCGTCTTCCACGGGATCGCGATCAGGCCGGGGAAACCGGTGCTGCTTGCGAAGGTCGACGGCAAGCCGGTCCTCGGCATGCCGGGATACCCTGTCGCCGCACAGACCATCCTTCGCGAGATAGCCGGGGATCTCCTTTCCTGGTGGGGGCTCTCGCCGGTCCCGGACGAGGAGCTGGTTGTCCGGTTATCACGGCGGCTGGCGTCCGATCCGGGATACGATGAGTTCGTCCCGGTCTCGATCGGGCGGGTTGCCGGCACCTGCTATGCGACCCCGCATCCCCGGGGCGGCGGGATCCAGATGGCGGTGGTCCGGGCGAACGGCTACCTCCACATCCCGGCCGTTCGCGAGGGGCTCGAGGCGGGAGAGGAGGTGCACGTCCGGCTCACCGTTCCGCTCTCCGCGATCGACCGCACGATAGTCTGCGTCGGCCCGCGCGATCCCGCCCTCGCGGAACTCGGTAACTGCCTCTCGGATGCCGGCTACCTGCTCCACTGCTGCAACGCCTCGACGATCGGGGCGGTGCTCGCCCTGAGGGCGAATACCTGCCATGCTGCTACGGTATCGCTCCCGGAGACCGGAACTGCCTGGAACGACCTCGTCCTCCGGTACCTGCCGGACGCGGAGCTCCTCAGGGTGCAGGTGGCCCGGACGGAACTCGGGATCGCCTCGGCCCGCGACCTCGGTCCCGGCGACCCCAAAACGCTCCGGTTCGTCAACCGCCCGAAGGGCACGGCGGCACGGGTCCTCTTTGATGCGTGGCTGGACCGGCAGGGCATCGAGCCGGCGACAGTCACCGGATACGAGAACGAGGTGCGGACGCACGGGGCCGTCGCCGCGGCCATCGGCAACGGGCGTGCAGATGCAGGCGTCTGCCCGGCCCGCACGGCAGAGGAGGCGGGGCTCCGGTTCACCTCGATCGGATACGAGTCGTGCAACCTGGTGATCCGGAGAGAACTTGTCGCGGACGAGCGCATTGCAAACCTCGTCCGGGCCGCCCGGTCACCGGGATTCCGGGCGTTTCTCCGGGCGGCCGGAAGGGACCGCACCGATCCCGAACCCCCGGACGGAGCCTCACGCGGTGCGCTTCCGGCCTGAGCCGGCGCACCTGCTCAAAAAGCATATCTCCCCTTCGATAAGACTACTCTTCATGCGAGTCAGCGAACAGACACAGAACCAGATCCTGGCGGTGCTCCGGCGGCTGGAGGAGGCTACGGGGAAGAAAGATATCGAGAGCATCATGGCCTTCACCGCTCCCGACTTCTTCGGTCTCGGAACCGGCGCCGACGAGAAGGCGATCGGGCGGGAGGCGTATCGCCGGCACCTCGAGCGTGACTTCGCGCAGGCGGAGACAGTCTCGCTCGACCTCTCCGATATCCAGATCGGTGCCGAGGGGACGGTCGCCTGGGTCATGGCCGATATGGCCTACCGCTTCGTCGCCGGGGGTGTCCCGCAGACCCTGAACGGGCGGATGACGGCGGTGCTCCGCGGGACGGGCCACGCGTGGATCTTTGCCCACCTGCACTACTCCATCCCGGCAGAGGGCCAGGAGGCCGGGCAGTCGTATCCGGCGGCGTAACTATTTTTGCTCTATTGAGCGCCGGTCTGGATCTCGGATGCGGTAAACAAGACAGGTGAAGCAGGGAACTACCACCACCTGTCCTCTCGCGAGTCGCAACTCGCACCTAACGGTGCTCCCGCTCCGTTCCTTCGGAACATCGCGTATAGAGACAGGGTATCACGAGTCGCACCTAACGGTGCTCCCGCTCCGTTCCTTCGGAACATCGCGTATAGAGACAG
>NZ_DAOSET010000006.1:19602-69401 GCF_035363275.1 Methanoculleus sp.
ACGAGTCGCACCTAACGGTGCTCCCGCTCCGTTCCTTCGGAACATCGCGTATAGAAGAGGATCGCCCGGCCGTTGCCGTCGATGACCACGAGGGTGTCGCCGACGATCCGGTAGCCCGCCGCCGTCCGGAGGAGGGCGAGATACGTGGCCTCCTGCTCCATGATCCCCTCGGGCCCGGTCGCGGAGGCCTTCGTTGCGATGATCCGCTCGACGGCGATCCCCGTCTCGTTGACCCGGTAGGGGGCCGAGTAGGCGTTGCACCCCGCCGACCCGGAGAGCGTGCCGTCCGGGTCGAACGTCAGGTTGATGGTGGTGCCGGGGACCGGCGAGACGACGGTGCTGCCCTCGGTGCAGTAGCGGGAGAGTTGCCACTCCGTATCGAGGAGCGGCACGCTCTCAGGCAGCTCTTCCCGGGCAAAGATGAGCAGGTCGCGGCCCGACGGCCCGGAGAGGACCAGCCGTTCGTCCTCGATCCGGTACGAGGCAGCCGCAACGAGGAGTTCCTGGTAGCGGCTCTCCTGCTGCATGAGTTCCTGCGCCTTCGCGGGGTATGCCGCCGTGACGGCGACGGGTTCTACCTTGATGCCGGAACCATTGATCCGGTAAGAGGCCGCATAGAGGTTGCATCCTGCGGAGCCAGACAGCGTGCCGCTGTCGCCGAAGATGATGAGCGGTTGCGCCCCCGGAAGGGGTGCGGCGACGGAGCCGTTATCGGCGCGGAACGCGACCAGGTCCCATGCCGTCCCCGCAAGGGGTTCGGCGACCTGGTCGGCGTCGTCGGGAGGCGTTCCCGTCCCGCCGGAGTAGCCGGCCGAGACGAGGCATGCCGCCACGATGATCGTGAGCGCGATCTTTGCGAGTATGGTATGCCCATCTCCGATCATCGGTACCACGAATAGGTGTAGGTGGAAAAAGAAGAAAAAATAACCTATTTTCATCGAGGTTCTCTCAATCGCCTGCTTCCGGGTTGCTGGATGGGTGCAGCGTCGATCCGCTGTAAGAACTCCGAACCGACTCTGGCTCGTGATGCGACGCCTTACTATGGAGAGAGGAGGAAAAGAAAGGAGAAGAATGCCGGGGCCTTCCGGCACCTGAAACCGGGAGGTCACGCCATGATAGGGGGATCTGCGCTCAGTACGAGGCTACGACATTTCCGTCTTCATCGAGGAGGTCGTAGTCGCCCCCATCGGGCGGAGACATCCACCGGCCTTCGCTCGACGGTGCCTGCACAAAGGTGAGCAGGTCGGTGCCTGCCTCGTTCGCGAGGCTCAGGCGATTGCCCTCCACCCGGTAGGACGAGACGCTGCTCAGGAGATTCAGATACGTGTTCTCCTGCTCCATGACGCCCTCCGGCTCATTGCAGTACATCTTCGTGCTGATAGGCGGCTCGATGGTGAGGTTTGCACCGTCGAGCACGTAGCCTGCCCCGTAGGAGTTGCACCCTGCGTTGCCGGTGACGTTTCCGTCAGGCGAGAACTCTGCGGTGATCGTCGTCCCGGCGATCACCGAGGAGATCGCCTCGCCGTTCAGGCTATAGGACTCAAGCGTCCACCCGGTCCCGGTGAGCGGGGCCGGGGGGACCTCCGGTGCCTGCACGAAGAAGAGCACGTCGGTTCCCTCCGTGTCCGTGAGGATCAGGCGGTCACCCTCGACCCGGTAGGAGGAGACGTTCGCGAGGAGACCCATGAACCTCCCTTCCTGCTCCATGACGCCGGGCGTCTCGCAGTACATCAGGGTGCTGTAGACCGAGGAGACCGAGAGGGTCGCGCCGTCGAGACTGTACTGGCCGCCGTAGTGGTTGCACCCGGCGTTGCCGGTGACGTTCCCGTCGGCAAAGTTCGCGGTGATCGTCGTCCCGGCGAGCACCGAAGAGACCGCGTCTCCACCGGTGCTGTAGGCCTCAAGCACCCAGTCCGTCCCGGTGAACGGGAGGTCGGGCGTCGGGGCGACCGGTTCGAAGACCAGGAGATCTGCACCCTCGTGGTCGGTGAAGATCAACCGGCCGCCTTCCGTCCGGTAGGAGGAGGTATTGGTGAGATGCGCAAGGTAGCGGTCCTCCTGGTCCATGAGACCCGGCGGCTCGCTGCAATACATCTCGGTCCGTATGGGCGGCTCGATGGTGAGGTTCGCGCCGTCCACGGTACAGTCCGCGCCGTAACTGTTGCACCCGGCAGAGCCGCCGAGCCCGCCGTCCGCGCCGAAGACGAGCGTAACATTCGTACCGGCAAGGACCGGGATCATCGCGCCGTTCTCATCGGAGAGGGTTGCAAGTTCCCAGGAGGTTCCGGCGAGTTCCGCGGGCTCTTCCTTCGTGAAGACGAGGACGTCGGTGCCGTCCGCGTCGGTGAGAATGAGCCGTTCATCCTCGATCCGGCAGCCTGCCGCCGAGCCGAGGAGTTCCATGAACCGGGCCTCCTGGTCCATGATGCCTTCGGGCTCCGTGCAGAGTTTCAGTGTCTGGACGAGCGAGGAGACCGAGAGGTCTGTTCCATCAAGGCTGTAGTTGCCGCCGTAGTAGTTGCACCCGGCAGAGCCGCCGACCTTGCCGTCGTCGTCGAACCGGGCGGAGACTTCAGTTCCGGAGAGGACCGGGATGAGCGTGTCGTTCTCGTCGAGATAGGAGTCAAGCGACCAGGTGACTCCGTTGAGCCCGGAGACCGCACCGGGCGCCGACGTACCCGCCGTGCAGCCCGCGGCGATGATGCATGCCGCAGTTATAACAAGCAGCGATGCCGTCGCGAGGATGTGGCTTCTGTTTCTTCTGTTCAGTGCCATACAACAGCATATGGGCGGGAAAGAGAGATAAAAGCATGCTTGACTACGAAAAAAATCGAACCTATACGGAGCCGGTTCGGCAAACCGAGAGAGAATACCCGGAATTTTGGTTCTTGCCGCTACACGCTTCATTGAGGTTGCACGGGCGGCTCGTGGGGTATCTGAACGGTTCGGCCGCTCCACGGGGATTGTCTTCCCTGCATACACGTCATTTATCCGGGAAGGAAGAGTATACCGGGCGCGGGAGATGAGCACAATGGTGGCATTGATCCTTTTACGGCACGGCGAGAGCCTCTGGAACAGGGAGAACCGGTTCACGGGCTGGACCGACGTGGACCTCTCGCCTAGCGGGCTACAGGAAGCCCGCCGGGCGGCGGAACTTCTCAGGGACGGCGGGTATACGTTCCGCGTCGCGTACACCTCCGTCCTGAAGCGGGCCATCCGGACGCTCTGGATCGTCATGGACGACCTCGACCTCATGTACGTCCCGGTATACCGGTCGTGGCGGTTAAACGAGAAGAGTTACGGCGCCCTGCAGGGCTTAAACAAACAGGAGACCGCCGAAGAGTACGGTGCGGAGCAGGTGCATCTCTGGCGCCGGGCATACGACGTCCGGCCGCCGCCGCTTGCGTGGGACGACCCGAGGCACCCGCGGTTCGACCCCCGCTACGCCGACCTGGACCCGGAGAGCCTTCCTTCGACCGAGTCCCTGCACGACACGCTGGAGCGGGTGCTCCCCTGCTGGGAGGGACGAATCGCGGCGGACCTCCGGAAGGGCAGGCCGGTCCTGGTCGCCGCCCACGGCAACAGCCTCCGGGCTCTGGTCAAGCACCTTGACGGGGTTCCCGACGACGAGATCGCAGGCCTCAACATCCCCACCGGTTATCCCCTCGTCTACGAACTGGACGGGAGCCTGCAGGCCGTCCGGCACCACTACCTTGGCGACCCGGAGGAGATTGCGGCGGCCGCACGGGGTGTGGCCCGGCAGGCCGGGCCGGGGTAGCCGGTGGCAAAGATCATATATACCCTCCCGCAGAGGGGGCCTCAGTCTGACAGGGGGAAGTGTCATGAAAAAGGTTGCCATCAACGGATTCGGGCGGATCGGGCGGAAAGTCCTCTACAACTACCTCACCGATACGCCGGAGAAGATCGAGATCGTCGCGGTGAACGATCCAAACCCGACGGAAGAACTCGCCTACCTGATGAAGTACGACTCGGTCCACGGGCGGGCGCCGTTCCCGGTCGAGGCCGGAGCGGACCGGCTCCGGTTCGGGTCGCACGAGGTGCGGGTGCTCCACGAGAGGGACCCCGCCCGCCTCCCGTGGAAGGACCTCGGCGTGGAGATGGTGCTCGAATGCACGGGGCGCTTCACCGAGCGGGCGAGGTCTGCAAAGCACCTGGAAGCCGGAGCGTCCCGGGTCGTCATCAGCGCGCCCTCGCCCGACGCGGACCAGACGGTCGTGCTCGGCGTCAACGAGGGGGAGTACGACCCGGCGAAGCATACGGTCATCTCGAACGCCTCCTGCACGACCAACGCGCTTGCGCCGGCGGCGAAGGTCTTGAACGACACGTTCGGCGTCGAACGGCTGATGGCGACGGCGATCCACGCCTACACCGCCACTCAGGCGCTGGTTGATCGGGCAACGAAGAAACCCCGCCGGGGCCGTGCCGCAGCGGTCTCGCTCATCCCGACATCGACCGGCGCAGCCGTCGCCACCACGCGTGTCCTCCCCGAGCTCACCGGGAAGATGGACGCGATTGCAATCCGGGCTCCCATCCCCGACGGGTCGGTGCTCGATATCGTCGCGGACCTCTCGCGGGAGACGTCGGCGGACCAGGTGAACGCCGCGATGAAGCAGGCGGCGGAAGGATCGATGCAGAGGTACCTCGCGTATACCGAGGACCCGATCGTGTCGGCCGACATCGTCGGCGACCCGCACTCCGGGGTCGTCGACGGGCGCTCGACGAGCGTCGTCGGCGGGCGGATGGTCAAGGTCCTGGTCTGGTACGACAACGAGTTCGGGTACGCGAAACGTATGGTCGACATCGCCTCATACATGGCCTCCCGGGAGTGAGGGGGACGCACCATGGTTAGACTCGTCTTCTTCGGCCTCGATGAGCACGAGCAGGATGTGACCCGGAGGGCGTTCGCCGGCGAGGGCGGCTACGACGTCGCCCTCTATGCCGAACCGCTCACGATCGAGAACGTCTCGCTTGCCCATGGCGCCGAAGGTATCGGGGTTTTTGTCATGTCGCGCGTCACCCGCGAGGTCCTCGACCGGCTGCCGGACCTCAAGATGATCGCCGCCATGTCCACGGGGTTCGACCACATCGACTTCGTCGCCTGCCGGGAGAGGAAGATCGCCGTCTCTAACGTCCCGCGCTACGGCGACACCACGGTCGCGGAGTTCGCGTTCGGGCTCATCCTGGCCCTTGCCCGGCGGTTCAGGCCGACGTTTGAGCGAACGGACCGGGGCGACTTTTCGCGGGCCGGACTCCAGGGGATGGACCTCGCCGGTAAGACCCTCGGCCTGATAGGGACCGGGCGCATCGGGTCGCACCTCGCCCGCATCGCCCGTGCGGCGGAGATGGAGGTGATCGCCTACGACCTGAAGCCGAACCCGGCCCTCACAGAGGAGTACGGCGTCCGCTACGTGGACCTCGACGACGTTCTCCGGCAGGCGGACGTCATCAGCCTGCACGTCCCCTACACGAAGGCGACGCACCACCTGATCGATGCAGAACGGTTGCGGCTGGTCAAAGATACCGTGCTCCTCGTCAACACCTCCCGGGGCGGCGTGGTGGATACGGGAGCGGTCGCGGACGCCCTGCGCGAAGGTCACCTCGGGGGAGTCGCGTTCGACACCTTCGAGGGCGAAGAAGTCTGGATCCAGGAGGAGTTCCAGGGCGCCGGCGAGGCGTCGGAGGACGATCTCCGGGATGCGCTCGAGAGTTTCGGCCTGCTGCACTCCGATAAGGCGATCCTCACGCCCCATAACGCCTTCAACACGCGGGAGGCGGTCGACCGGATCCTCGATGCAAGCATCGAGAATATACGGGCCTTCTTTGCCGGGAACCCGCAGAACGTCGTCGCCGGGACCTACCGGGTCCCGGCAGAGGCCCCTGCCGGAGGGGGAGCATGAAGCAGGACGCTACCTACATCCGCTGGCTCGCCGATATCAGGAACGAGGACGTCGGCCTGGTCGGCGGGAAGAACGCATCGCTCGGCGAGATGTATAGCCAGCTGACCCCGCAGGGCGTGAAGATCCCCGACGGGTTCGCCGTGACTGCCGAAGGCTACCGGCACGTCCTTACATCCGCAGGGATTCTCGACGACCTCAAAGAGGCACTTGCCGGGCTCGACCGCAGCGACGTCGCCGACATCGCAGAGCGGGGAAGGCGGGCCCGCGACCTGATCCTTTCGGCAGGGGTCCCCGACGACCTCTGGAATGAGATCCGGACAGCCTACGATATGCTCTGCGACGAGTACGGGCCCGACGCCGACGTCGCCGTCCGGTCGAGCGCCACCGCCGAAGACCTCCCGACGGTCTCGTTCGCGGGCCAGCAGGAGACCTTCCTGAACATCCGCGGCTACCAGGCGCTCCGGGAGGCCTACGTCCGGTGCCTCGCCTCCCTCTTCACAGACCGGGCGATCGCCTACCGGGTGGACAACGGCTTCGACCACTTCAAGGTCGCCCTCTCGGTCGGGGTCATGAAGATGGTCCGCTCCGACCTGGCATCGAGCGGGGTCATCTTCACGCTCGACACCGATACCGGTTTCCGGGACGTCGTCCTCATCACGGGGTCCTACGGCCTCGGCGAGATGATCGTTCAGGGCGCCGTCAATCCCGACGAGTTCTACGTCTTCAAACCGACATTCCGGAAGGGGCACCGGGCGATCGTCAGGAAGATTGCCGGCGAGAAGCGGGTGAAGTTGATCTACGGCCACGGGGGGACGAAGGAGGTCACCCGGAGGGTCGATGTCCCGGAAGCCGAACAAAAAAGGTTCTGCATCGGCGACGACGAGATCCTGACGCTTGCCGGGTACGCGCTCACGATCGAGGACCACTACTCGGAGAAGGCCGGAAAGCCGGTGCCGATGGATATCGAGTGGGCGAAGGACGGCGAGACCGGGGAGCTCTTCGTCGTCCAGGCCCGGCCCGAGACGGTGCAGTCGCAGAAGGCGGGAGACGTCCTCGAGACCTACCGCCTTGACGAGCGCGGGACGGTGCTTGCCGCCGGAAAGAGCATCGGCGATAAGATCGCCGTCGGGAAGGCCCGGATCGTCACCGACGTCAGCCGCCTCCCGGAGTTCAAGCCGGGGGAGGTCCTGGTCTCCGACACCACGACGCCCGACTGGGAGCCCGTGATGAAGACGGCCGCCGCCATCGTGACGAACCGGGGCGGGCGGACATCCCACGCGGCGATCGTCAGCCGGGAACTCGGCATCCCTGCGGTCGTCGGGACGGGCGACGCGACCGAGAAGGTCCCGACGGGCCGGGAGGTGACGGTGAGCTGCGCCGAGGGCGAGGAGGGGTTCGTCTACGATCGAGCCCTCCCGTTCCACGTCGAGAGGACCCGGCTCTCGGACCTGCGGCGGCCGAAGACCGAGGTGATGATGAACCTGGGGAACCCCGACGCGGCCTTCGGATTGGCGATGGTCCCGAACGACGGCATAGGCCTCGCCCGGATGGAGTTCATCATCAGCAGTTACATCAAGGTCCACCCGATGGCACTTGTCCACCCCGACCGGGTCGAGGACGAATCCGTCCGGCAATCGATCGCGGACCTCACCTACGGCTACCCGAACGGTGAGGAGTACTTCGCCGAGAGGCTCGCGGAGGGGGTCGGGACCATCGCCGCGGCGTTCTACCCGAACCCCGTCGTCGTCCGGACGAGCGACTTCAAGACGAACGAGTACGCGAGCCTCCTCGGCGGGACCTACTTCGAGCCGAAGGAGGCAAACCCGATGCTCGGCTTCCGCGGTGCCTCCCGCTACTACGACGAGCGCTACCGGGAGGGATTCAGCCTCGAGTGCCGGGCGCTGAAGCGGGTGAGAGAAGTGATGGGCCTCGCGAACCTGATCATCATGATCCCATTCTGCCGCCGGGCGGAGGAGGCAAAGAGAGTCATCGAGGAGCTCGAAAAGAACGATCTGCGCCGGGGTGAGAACGGTCTCCAGGTCTACCAGATGTGCGAGGTGCCGAGCAACGTCGTCGAGATAGATGCATTCAGCGAGTACTTCGACGGGTTCTCGATCGGCTCAAACGACCTGACCCAGCTCGTCCTCGGCATCGACCGCGACTCGGCGGTCGTGGGCGGGGCCTTCGACGAGCGCGACCCGGCCGTTAAAAGGATGGTCGCGATGGCCGTGGAGGGCTGCCGGCGGAACCATCGGCACAGCGGGCTCTGCGGCGAGGCGCCGAGCACCTATCCGGAGTTCGCCGACTTCCTGGTGGAGCAGGGAATCGACTCGATATCGGTCGAGCCCGATGCGATCCTCAAGATCACCCTCCGGGTGGCGGAGGCGGAAGAGCGGCTCGCGAAGGCGAAAATAGCGGCCCCGGTGCCCCGGTGAGGGATATCCCTCACCGGACAAACGGTATGCTGCCGCGGTCGATGAGGCGGTAAGCGTAGACCTTCACCGGGTCCGTGATCACAAGCGCCCAGATGAGCGCGTAGACCCAGACGAACGCCGCAAGCGGCCAGCCGATGGGTTCTATGAATACCCCGTAGACGGTGATCAGGGTCGCGACCGTCTGCGTGACGATCACCGCCCCGAGCAGGACCGGTGCGGGCCGGACGGACCAGAACGGGCCCCGGGTGCGGGCGACGAAGACGGTGAGGTGGCCGGCAACCGCGAGTTTGAGGAAGATGAGCGACCGGATGACCTCCAGGGGGAGGTTGAGCGGACCCTGTGCGATGGCGAGCATGGTAAACGAGGATACGACGCCCACAAACCCGATGATCGTCGCGAGGGTGAGGATCTCGCGCATCTTCCACCGTTCGGGGGACCGGGAGTAGAGGACGTTGTCCCAGGCGATGGTCATGATCGGTATGTCGTTTAAGAGGGCAAGGAGGACGATCATCAGGGCGGTTATCGGGAAGAACCCGAAGATCAGGATCGAGAGGGTGATGAAGAAGAGGACGCGGATGGTCTCGGCGATCCGGTAGGTGACGTAGTGGGTCATGCGCTCGAAGATCATCCGGCTCTCTTTGATCGCATCGATGATCACCGAGAGGCCGGGTTTCGTGAGGACGATCGCGGCCGCCGACTTCGCCGCATCCGTGGCCCCGGCAACGGCGATCCCGACGTCCGCCTTTTTGAGGGCGGGGGCGTCGTTCACGCCGTCGCCGGTCATGCCGACGATGTGCCCCCGCGACTGGAGGAGGGAGACGATCCGGTACTTGTGCTCGGGGAAGACCTCGGCGAACCCGGCCGCTTGCTCGACGATCTCCGCGGCTCTCGGGTCGCTCTCCTTGACGAAGGCATCGGCGGTGGCGATCTCCGGCCGGAGGCCCACTTCCCGCGCAACCTCCCGGGCGATCGCTACGTGGTCGCCGGTGACCATCTTGACGTCGAGCCCCATCTTCGCCGCCGTCCCGATGGTCGCCGCGGAGTCGGCGCGGGGCGGGTCGTGAAGGCCGAGAACGCCGGCGTAGGCCCAGGCGCCGGGGGCATCGCTCCTTGCGACGCCGAGCATCCGGTAGCCCTTCCCGGCGAAGGTTTCGGAGAGGCGGTCGACCGTTTCGGTAAGGTCTTTTCCTCCGCCGGCGAGGGCGAGGATTACCTGCGGAGCGCCCTTTGCGACCGAGAACTCGCGGCCGTCGGCGCCCCGGACCGTGGCCTCGGTGCGCTTCGCCACGGGGTCGAACGGTTTGAAGCCGGTGACGGTAAAGGAGGAGAGCCGGTCCCTGAGACCCTGCGCATCTTCCGACTCGATGATCGCGATATCGATGGGGTCCCGGTCCTCCTCACGGGAAGCGAGGAGGGCGGCGAGCAGGACGTCGTCCTTCCCGAACCCCTCGAACGGGACGACCTCGGCGAGGGTGAGCCTGTTCTCCGTGATCGTCCCGGTCTTGTCGGTGCAGAGGACGTCCACCCCGGCCATCTCCTCGATGGCGACGAGTCTGCTGACGATGGCTTCCTTCCGCGCAAGCGCCGTCGCCCCCACGGCCATGGTGATCGAGAGGACGGCCGGCATTGCCGCGGGGATGGCCGCCACGACCAGGACGAGCGCGAACTGGAGGGTATCAAGGATGCTCTCCTGCCGGATGAGCGAGACGATGAAGACCACGGTGACGAGGGCGACCGCGAGCACGATCAGGTAGTCGCCGATCCTGACGACGGCCTTCCGGAAGTGGCTCGTCGTCACCGCCTCCCCGGCGAGCCGGGCGGTCCGGCCGAAGAAGGTCGCATCCCCCGTAGCCACCACGAGCGCCGTCATCTCGCCCTGTTTGACGGTGGAGCCGGAGTAAGCCGTATCCGAGGCGTGCTTCTCGACCGGCATCGACTCCCCGGTGAGGGCGGACTCGTCGGCAGAAAGGAAGTCTCCTTCGACGAGTTTGATGTCGGCAGGGATGATATCCCCGTTCCGGACCCGGACGATATCGCCGGGAACGAGGTCCCGTGCGGTGATCTTCTGCCACTTGCCGTCGCGAAGCACCCTCGCCTCGAGCGCGAGCCGCTGTTTCAACATGGCGATGGCGTTCCCGGCCTGGCGTTCCTGCCAGAAACCGACGATCGCATTGACGAGGAGGAGGGCGAGGATGATCGCGAAGTCCTCCCAGCGCCCGATGGCGGCGGATATGATAAGCGCCGCCTCGATCATCCAGGGGATGGGGCCCCAGAAGTAGCGCAGGAACTTTTTGACCGCGCTCTCCTCCTTCTCGGGGAGCTCGTTGTAGCCGTATGTCCGGATCCGGTCGTTCGCCTCGGATTGGGAGAGACCTTCCCGCCGGGAGGAGAGGGCCCGGTAGAGGTCGTCGACGGCCATGCCCCGGGCCTCGTCGGTGCTGATCGCCTCGTGCTCCATGGTTGCCGCCCTCTCTATCGGATCGTATATAGGTGCCGCCTGCTGGCCTCCGGGCCCGGTGTGTTTGTGGGGATACCCAGGGAAGCCGCGTTCGGGGGGCGCAGGTAGAGGGATGGTCTGGACTCTGGCCTGTCCCCAGGTTTATCCCCATACACAGGACCGTGGGGGCTATCGCCACGGGGGGTGGGACCTCTCCTGTCTCTCGCAAGGCGGTACCCGCAACCCCACCCCGCCCGGCCTGCGGCCTCCTCAGTCGCACCTGCGGTGCTCCAACTCCTGCTGTTCCAGCAGTCGTTCCCAGCCCCAAGGGGCGGGGGCAGTGCGTGGGGATACCCAGTGGGAAGCCGTGTCCGTGTGTGGCTCTAGATCCGGTTCTTCCCCGGGCCTGTCCCGCTGCAGTGGACCGTGGTGGCTATCGCCATTGGGGGAGGGGACCGGGGAGGGGGAAACCCCCTCCCCGCGAGGGGCGATTCGCTGTAACCCCCTCTCCCTGCAGGCGGGTACCCGTAAGTCCCTCCCCAAAAATCCCCACCCCGCCCGGCCTCCTGGAGCAGTGCGTGGCGATACCCGGTGGCAACCGGGCCATGGGTGTGTGCGAGTAGCGCTACATAACCCGCCCCAAAACCCGGTGTGTCGGCAGGTTCATATGATGTCCGGGGGATGCAGGGCCATGGCGGCGAGGGACCCTGTCTGCGGGATGCCGGTGGACCCGGCAACGGCAACGTATTCGGTGGATCTTCGGGGCGGGACCTACTACTTCTCGAACAAACTCTGCAGGGATACGTTCGTCGAGGGGGAGAAGATCGCCTACTTCTCGATGGAGATCGGCATCGAGAGCGATATACCGACCTACAGCGGCGGTCTTGGGGTGCTCGCCGGGGACGTCATCCGTTCGAGCGCCGACCTCCTCATCCCGATGGTCGCGGTGACGCTCGTCAACCGGAAAGGCTACGTGCGGCAGCGGCTGACCCCGGAGGGCGACCAGATCGATCTCCCCGACGAGTGGGACCCGCGAGAGCACATGCGGGAACTTCCCGAGCGGGTGAGCGTGCGGATAGGGGATGCGAACGTCGCGATCCGGGCCTGGCTCTACGACTACTGGAGCCCCGTCGGCGGCCTCGTGCCGGTCCTCTTTCTCGACACGGACCTTCCCGAGAACGCACCGGAGGACCGGGAGATAACCGATCGCCTCTATACCGGCGACCGGGAGTATCGGCTGAAACGGGCGATCGTACTCGGGATCGGCGGTGCCCGGATGCTCGCCGCGCAGGGCATCCGGGTCGGCAAGTACCACATCAACGAGAGCCACTCAAGCCTCCTCACCCTCGAGCTCCTGAGGCAGCCGGGGATGGACGAGGAGAGGGTGCAGACGCGGTGCATCTTCACCACCCACACCCCGGTAGCGGTGGCGTTCGAGAGGTTCCCGCGGGAGATGGCGGTCCGGCTGCTCAAAGGTGAGATCCCATCGACACTGCTTGGTAAGTACATCAGCGATGACGGACTTGCACTTGCGACCCTCGCGTTCCGCCTGAGCAAATACGTCAACGGCGTGACGACGGCGCACATGAACTTCTCGCGGCGGCTCTTCCCGGCCTTCCACATCCGGGCGGTGACGAACGGCGTCCACCCGCACACGTGGACGTCGGGACCGTTCCGGGACCTCTACGACCGCTACATCGCGGGCTGGGCGCAGGAACCGGAGCTGCTCGTCAGGGTCGACGAGATCCCGCACGAGGATATCAGGCACGCACACCGGCAGGCGAAGCAGGCCCTGGTGGACTACGTCAGGGAGAAGAACGGCGTCGACCTGGACCCTTCCGCCCTCACGATCGGGTTTGCCCGGCGGGCGGCGGCCTACAAGCGGGCAGCCCTGCTCTTCTCGGACCTCGATAAACTGCGGGAGGCCGGCAGGCGGGGGGCGATCCAGCTCGTCTTTTCCGGGAAGGCCCACCCGGAGGATGCGGCCGGCAGGCAGGAGATCCGCCGGGTCCACGACGCCATGCGCGACCTTGAGGGGGAGGTGACGGGCGTCTACCTCGAGAACTACTCGATGGATATCGCCGGTCTGATAACCGCGGGGGTGGACGTCTGGCTGAACACGCCCCTGCCGCCCTACGAAGCGAGCGGAACGAGCGGGATGAAGGCCGCCCTGAACGGCGTGATAAACTTCAGCGTCCTCGACGGGTGGTGGATCGAGGGCTGGATCGAAGGGACAACGGGGTGGGCGATCGGCCCCGGACCCGGTGCGCAGGTGAGCGAGGAAGAGCGGCGGAGACGGGAGCTCCAGGACCTTTACAGTAAACTCGAGTACCTGATCATCCCAACCTACTACCTCCGGAAGGATGAGTGGGCGACGATCATGCGGAGCTCGATCGCGAAGATCGCCTACTACTTCAACACGCACCGGATGATGCGGCGCTACGCGTCGGAGGCGTATCTATAAAGGGGCCGGGGCCGAAAGGGGAGAGATCTTCTGCCCGATCAGCATATGTAACAGAGATGTTACGGGATCTCGGGTGTTGTTACAATATTGTAACAGTCCTGGCTGTCTGGTAACAAAACTGTAACACATAAATCCGCGGCCGCAAAACCATTCTCTATGTCCAGGGTCGTCCGGATCGACGAAGAGGCGCTGGAGGTCGCCCTGCAGTACGGGAAGAACCTCTCCGCCGGGATCATGAAGATGGAGGAGATGCTCAAGAAGCAGGAGAAGGCGAAGCGTGACTACACTGCCATCGAGGAGATGGTCCGCCGGACGATCCGCGAGGAACTCGAGGGGCTGACGTCGAGGTACTGAGCCGGGGCGGTGGTCTCAGAGGTAGGTGGTGCCCGGGGGCACTCTTACACTGAGGGCATTTGACTGTGGGAAGGCCTCCAAGGAGGTCGTGCAGTCCGCCAACGTTGAATGAGATTGTTCCCAAGAATTCCGGTAAACTGGACCGTGGTGGCTATCGCGCCTGGGGGAGGGGCTGACGGGGAGGGGGGAGACCCCCCTCGCCTGTCCCCACCCCCCCGAGGCGATACCCCCTCGAAATTCGCGTCCGGGAGTTGCTACGAAGAATACCTGTATTCTAGGGAACGTCGCGCATAAATGCGGATAATTGCTCAATAAGCATCTACCAGATTTTCCGAGAAAATTTATTTCTGCATGCTTCCTGAGCACCACCGACTCACCCCCGCCCACTGAGTTCCGTCAGCCCCCACAGCCACTCAAATGGGGCCGTATCGAGCTCCTCCGGCGTCATCCGCCACTCCCAGTTCCCTTCCGCCGTCGAGGGGTAATTCATCCTTGCCGCTGCGTCGAGGCCGAGGACGTCCTGCATCGGGACGATGCAGACCCGGGCAACCGAGGTCATCCCGAGACGGACGAGCTCGCGGTGGACGGTGTCCGCCCCTACCTCCTTCCCGATGTAGGCATAGAGCCGCTGTCTGTCCTCCTCCGTCGCCTCCTCCTCAAACCACCCCCTTGATGTGTTGTTGTCGTGCGTCCCGGTGTAGCAGATGAGGTTCGGAATATAGTTATGGGGGATGTGGGGGCTCCTTGCGATCCCTTCCCCGAAGGCGAAGAGGAGGATCTTCATCCCCGGCAGGTCGAACCGGTCGAGAAGCCCCTGGACCGCCGGGGTATTCGCCCCCAGGTCCTCGGCGACGATGGCAAAGCAGGGGAGCCGCCGGGCAAGCGCCTCAAAGAAGTCTGCTCCCGGTCCGTCGACCCAGGTACCGTGCTCGGCCGTCGCATCGCCGGCCGGGACCTCGTAGTAGTCCGCGAACGCCCGGAAGTGGTCGATCCGGAAGAGGTCGTAGAGCTCGCCGGAGCGGGCGATCCGGCGCACCCACCAGTCGTAGTCCTGTCCCCGGAGCGCAGGCCAGTCGTAGACCGGGTTCCCCCAGAGCTGCCCGGTCTGGCTGAAGATATCCGGGGGCACCCCGGCGACAACGGTCGGGCGGAGGTCCCCGTCCAGTTTGAAGATCCCGGGGCTCGCCCAGACATCGGCACTCTCGTAGGCGACGTAGATCGGGATATCGCCGATGACCTGGACCCCGTGCTCCGTGCAGTGCCGGCGGAGGGCCGACCATTGCCGGTCCGCGAGGTACTGGAGGAAGGTCTCCTTCCGGATCCTCCCAGCGAGGCGCTCCCGCATCTCCCCGAGGGCCTCCGGCTGCCGGGTCCGGACCTCTTCCGGCCACCGGTTCCAGGAGAGCCCGTGAAAGTGGTCGGTGAGCGCGACAAAGAGCGCGTAATCGTCGAGCCACCACCCCGCCCCGGCGCGGAACGTCTCGTAACCACTCTCCGGCTCCGACTCGGCGAACCGCCGGTAAGCGAGCGCGAGGAGTCGATCCCGGTACCAGGCGGCCGCCTCAAAGGCGACCCGGCCCTCCGGGAAGTCGGGGTGCAGCTCCAGGTCTTCGGGGTCGATGTAACCGTCCCGGGCGAGGAGCTCGGGGCTGATGAGGAGGGGGTTTAGAGCGAACGCCGACGGGCTGCTGTAGGGTGAGTGAGCGTATTCGTTCTGTGTCGGGTTGAGCGGCAGGATCTGCCAGTAGTGCTGCCGGGCTCGCTCAAGCGCCTCGACGAACCGGTATGCCGCCGGGCCGAAGTCCCCGATGCCGTACGCCGACGGCAGGGAGGTGATATGCAGGAGTATGCCGCTTCCCCGTGTGTGGATCATCCGTTATCTCTCCCGGTGAACGGGCCGGACCTCCGCACGATATCGCCCATAGATCCTCACCGTGCCGGCGCCGGCACCTCCTCCCGCAGGGTGAAGAGGTCGCGGAGAGTGTCCCTGATGCAGGCCTCGAAGATATCCCGGACATGGGTGTGGGCGATCTCGAGCCAGTCCGTGACCCCGTCCAGCGGGACACTCTGGCCTTCCGCGAGGAAGTAGTCGATATTTAAGAGGAACGCGTTGTTCTCCGTCGACTCCGGCACGGCGTCGGTGAGTTCCACCCGGCAGTTGTCCCGGTTGTCATGGAACGTGAACTCGCACCCGGTGATGAACCCCTCCGGGACCCGCGGGAGTTCCGGCGGAAGGGTCGGGTAGAAGGCGAAGTAGTCCGAGAGCGTCACTTCCCGCTCCGGGATCTCGATGAGGTTGACGTAGCGGAGGTTCATGGTCCCGATGGCGTCGACCCCCATGACGTCCCGGAACCGGTCAAAAACGCTCTTGATCCGCTCCGAGAAGGCTTCCCAGTGGACGTAGGGCTTCTGGCAGCTCACCGAGAGGAGACGGGGCCCGACCTGGACGGCGCAGCCCTCGTCCTCGGCGAGGAAGATCGACCGTTCGGTGACGAGCAATTCCTCGCGGAGCCCCTCGGGACCGACGAGCATCACCACCTCGCGGACGTAGCGCTGGTCACGCTTCGGGTAGGTCTCTTTCAGGTGGCTGTAGAGTACGCCGGGATACGTCATGTCCCAGGGGGTCTCCTGGGGGAACCGGAACTCGCACATCACCTCAGCCGCAGGCGGGTTTACGTATTTTCGTACCTCTGCCATGATCTTATCCCTCACGGGGTGTAGGATGGAAGGAGACTACTTTAAAGTGACTGCTTCCCCCGGACGAAAGGCCCGATACCTGCCGGCATACACTGCTGGAGAAGAGCACTCACGCGATGCTTTATCTAGCAACGCTGCTATCTGGGTGCGATGAGCGAGACGTTTCGCCAGATAGTCCACCTTCTCATGGGGGTCATCGGCGCCGCGGTAATTCTCAGCCTGGACGACCGGGGAGCATTCATCTTCGTGAGCGCCGCCCTCGTCGCCCAGTTCCTCGTCTGCGACGCCATCACCCGCGGTTACGACATCCCGGTCCTCTCCCGGGTGATGGACGAATCGGAGCGGAACGAGAAGGTGCCGCTCAAGGGGGGCATTGCCTACGCCGCCGGCGCGCTCTTCTGCCTTGCGGTCTTTTCGCGGGAGTACACGGCGGTCGGCCTCGTCACGGTCGGGGTGCTCGATAGCGTCTCAACCCTCGTCGGGCTGCGGTTCGGGCGGCACGTCGTCCGGGGAAAAAAGTCGCTTGAGGGGACGGTTGCCGGAATTATCGCGGCCGCGCTCGCCCTCTCTCTCCTGATCCCCTGGTGGGCGGCGGCGGTCGTCGCGGCGGTCGGCGGGATCATCGAGGCATACTTCCCGCTCGACGACAACGTGGCGGTCCAGGTTGGGGCGTGCGTGACGCTCGCGGCGGTGGGGGTCGGGGTGGGGTTTGTTTGAGGCCGTCCCAGAATGCCTCTGCCGGGAGGGGGGACACCCCCTCCCGATCCCTCCCCCGGATGGCGATATTCAGTGGGAAGCCGTTTCACCCTTCTTGCCATAGATGTGGCTCAGATGATAGAATCCTCGGAGGAACGTGTTCTGATAAGGGGGCACTGAAGGTTCATACAGGTTTCTGGGACGACCTCTCTCTCATAGGAAAGGACCGGCAGGAAGGGGGAAGCGCCCCGCCCCCTTCAGCACTCGACGCCCCGCTTCTTGAGCTCCTCGGACTTCCGCTTCGAGCACGCCTCGCACCGGAACTCGGGGGCCGGGTCGTCGGACCGGTCATAGTTCTTCGCCCTGACCAGGCGATAGCCCCGGGCGACCGTGCCGCAGTCCACGCACCGGACCTCCTCTTTGACCTCCCACTGGGCGGCGAGCGTCTCGGAGGTGAAGATGAACCGGTCGACCCAGAAGAAGATGAGGCCGCCGATGAAGTTCGCGACGATGGTGGCGGCGAGCGCTCCGAGGCCCGCGAGCCAGTAGAGCACGACTGCGAGGATCGGTGTCGAGAGCTGCCACCGGATGAGGTAAAGGCCGTATCGTTTAAAATTTACTTCCACCTATAAAATTCGCCCGGCCCCCTCATAAAACCGGGGCCGGCACCCGGCAGGAAGTCACGCCGGGCTGTGCGAAAAAGGACATCATCAGCCCCCGTATCCCCGGAACCGTCAGGAGAGAACCAGGATCCGGCGCGTCAGGCTCTTATGCACCCGCTGCTCGTGCTCCTGCAGGATGGTGAAATGCCGGGCGGCGATCGGCGTGATGTCGCGGTGCGTGACGACGACCGCGCGCCTTCCGGGCTTGAGGATCCGCCGGATCTCGGCGAGCGATCCGTCGTAGAGCCGGTCCATGCTCTCCGCACGAATACGGACCGACTGGCCGTAGGGAAGGTCCGTCACGACCGCGTCGAACGCCCCGTCGCAGATCGGGACCGCCGTGGCGTCTGCGATCATCACGTCCGAGCCCGGGAGGTTCTGCCGGTAGCCGGCGACCATCGCGGGGTCGAAGTCGCTGCCGAGGACCCGGACGCCGATCTCGCGGGCCTCAAGGAGGATGCCGCCGGTGCCGCAGAAGGGGTCGAAGATCAGTTCCCCCGGTGAGACCAGGGAGATGTTGACGAGCGCGCGGCCCATCCGGGGCATCATCACGCCGGGGTGGAAGAACGGCCGGCACATGGGGTTCCTGGCGTCGAACCCGCCCCGGTCGATCCTTGAACAGACCCGGCCGAAGTAGCAGCGGTCCTCCGAGACGACGGCGCGGTACTCTTCGATTGGATCACGGAGCGAGACCGGGCCGGCGACGAGACCACCGATCAGCCGCTCGGCCTCAAGGCGGGCCGTGTCCATCCGGGCACCCTGGATCGTCTTCACCCTGCCCGCAAACGGCTTATCGGTCCGGATGGCGAGGTCGCGGAGGAGGGTTGCGAACGCCTCGCGGGTGGCCTCGCACTCCCCGAGGTACTCCATCACCACGTGCGTCAGGGCAAGCCGCCCGACGGCCTCCGGGTCCGGGCACTCGGCAACGGCGACCTGGGCCCGCCTATCGAGGACACGGCCCACGCACTCCAGTTCTGAGACCGGGAGGTCGGGGTGCTCGCCGGAGAGTTCGAAGAGCAGTTTCATCCCGAGAATATTGGGCCGGGAGGGCGATAAAGCGGGGGGATGAGGAGCTGATTGGTGATGAGGTCTGTATATCCGGTCGGTTGGACTCGAAGCCAGGTGACCGCTCAGGCTCCCCGAAACTGTAGAAGCGAGGAGAAAGCCCTGTACTGTGGACCGTGGGGATATCGTCACGCACTGCCCCCGCCCCAAGGGGCGGGGGAGGAGGCCGGAGGCCGGGTGGGGTGGGGGTCACAACTATCCTTTTATGGGGTAGAGACAGGGGAGGGGGGGCCGCCCCCCTCCCCGTCAGCCTCTCCCCCAGGGGCGATATCCCCACGGTCCAGTGTATCGGGATGCTTTCCCGTCCCTACCGTTCTGGCAGCAGCAATCCGGTGGTTCTCCTCAACGGAAAGCAGCACCAAAGAAAAAAGCACGCGAAAAACCGAGCCGCCGAAGCGAGAGGGGAACCCCCGCTCACTTCACCGTCTCTTTCACTTTGTCGACGACGTCCTGAAAGAAGCCCTTGCTGCCCTTCTTCGCGGAGGGTTTCTTCCCCTCCATCTCGAGCAGGCGCGTATAGAGTTCGCGCTCCTCGTCCGTCAGCCGGTCGGGCACGACAATCCGCACCCGCACCAGCATATCGCCGGGCTTCGTCTGCCACCGCACGCCCTCGCCCGCGATCTTCAGCCCGGTGTTGTGCTGCACCCCGGCCGGGATGTCCAGGACGACTGTCCGCCCGTCGATCGTCTTCACCTCGACCTCGGACCCCAGCACCGCCTGGGCGGGGGTGATATCGATCGCCGTCTCGAGATCGTCGCCCCGCCGGGTGAACGACCGGTGCTGGGCGACGCTGATCTCGATGTAGAGGTCGCCCGCCGGCGCACCGTAATCCCCGGCGTCGCCGTAGCCCTCCATCCGGAGGCGCATGCCCGTGTCCACGCCCGGCGGAACCCGGACCTTCACCGTCTGCCGGGCACGCCGGTGCCCGCTCCCGCCGCAGGTCTTGCACCGGGACTCGGGGATCTTCCCCCTCCCGCCGCAGGCGGTACAGGGGGTCATCCGGACGAAACTCCCGAAGATCGACTGGCTCATCTGCCGCATCTGGCCGCTGCCGCCGCAGGTCGGGCAGGTGGTGAACTTCTTCGTCTCGCTCCCCGACCCGTCGCACGCGGGGCAGGGCTCGACATGGTCGAGGCCGACCTCCTTCTCGGTCCCGAACGCCGCCTCCTCGAGCGTTATCCGCATCTTCATCAGGAGGTCGGCGCCGGGGCGCGGGCCGGCACGCTGCCTGGCCCCACCGCCGCCGAAGAACGTGTCGAAGATATCCCCGAACCCGGAGAAGTCCGCGTTGAACCCGCCGGAGAACCCGCCCCCGCCGGAGTACGACCCCCGGGACGCGTTACTGTAGGCATCGTGTCCCATCTGGTCGTACTGGGCGCGTTTCTGGGGATCGGAGAGGACGCTGTAGGCCTCGTTGATCCCCTTGAACCGCTCCTCGGCCCCGTCCTCCTTGCAGACGTCGGGGTGATATTTTCGTGCCAGGTCCCGGTAGGCTTTCCTGATCTCCGCGTCATTGGCGTCCCGCGAGACGCCGAGGATATCATAGTAGCTGTCCGGACCCATTGACCTCACTCTTTGACTTCGTAATCGGCATCGACGACGGTATCATCCTTCTTTGTGGCCCCCTCCGCCTTCTGCTGCTGTGCCTGCTGGTACATCTTCGTCGTGACCGCATATACCGCTTCGGTCAGGGTGTCCATCTTCTGCTTGATGGCTTCGAGATCGTCGCCTTCGAGCGCCTTCTTGAGGTCGGCGATCGCACTCTCGATCTTCTCCTTCTCCGCGGCCTCGACCGAGTCGCCCGCGTCTTTGAGGGCCCGCTCGGCGGTGAAGACCGCGGTGTCGGCGGTGTTCCGCAGGTCGATCTCCTCGCGCTTCTTCTGGTCTTCCGCCTCGAACTTCTTCGCGTCGTTCATCATCCGCTTGATATCGGCCTCGGACGGCCGGGAGTCCTGCGGTTTGATGGTGATCGACTGCTCGTTGCCCGTACCCAGGTCCTTTGCCGAGACGTGGACGATGCCGTTTGCGTCGATATCGAACGTGACCTCGATCTGCGGGATCCCCCGGGGTGCTGCCGGGATACCGGTGAGCTGGAACCGGCCCAGGGTGAAGTTGTCCTTTGCAAGCGCCCGCTCCCCCTGCATCACGTGGATCTCGACCGATGTCTGGCCATCGGCCGCGGTCGAGAAGATCTGGCTCTTCCGCGTCGGGATGGTGGTGTTGCGCTCGATCAGCTTCGTCGCGATGCCCCCGAGCGTCTCGATGCCGAGCGAGAGCGGGGTCACGTCGAGGAGCAGGACGTCTTTGGTCTCGCCCGTGAGCACGCCGGCCTGGATGGCGGCGCCGAGGGCGACGCACTCGTCGGGGTTGATGCCCTTGTCGGGCTCCTTCTTGAGGACCTTCTTCACGGTCTCCTGCACGAGCGGGACCCGGGTCGACCCGCCGACGAGGAGGACGTGGCTGATATCGTCGGCGCTCAGTTTTGCGTCGGAAAGCGCCTGTTTCACCGGCCCGAGGGTCGAGTCGACGAGGTCGGCGATCAGGCTCTCGAACTTCGCCCGGGTGAGGTCGAAGTCAAGGAACTTGGGGCCGCTCTCCGTTGTGGTGATGTAGGGGAGGTTGATGTTGGTCTTCTGGACGGTGGAGAGCTCGATCTTCGCGTTCTCGGCCGCGTCGCGCAGCCGCTGCATGGCGACCGGGTCCTTCCTGAGGTCGGCGCCCTCCTTCTTCCGGAACTCATCGACCAGGTAGTCGACGACCAGTTTGTCGAAGTCGTCGCCACCGAGACGGTTGTTGCCGGCGGTCGACTTGACCTCGAAGACACCGTCGCCGAGCTGGAGGATCGAGACATCGAACGTGCCGCCGCCGAGGTCGTAGACGAGCACCGTGGACTCGCCTTCCTTATCGATGCCGTAGGCCAGCGCGCTCGCGGTCGGTTCGTTGATGATCCGGAGGACCTCGAGGCCGGCGATCGTCCCGGCGTCCTTCGTTGCCTGCCGTTGAGCGTCGTTGAAGTAGGCGGGCACCGTGATGACGGCCTTCGCGATCTTCTCACCCAGGTACTCTTCTGCGTCCAGTTTCATCTTCTGGAGGATCATTGCAGAGATCTCCTGCGGCGTGTAACTCTTCTCCCCGATCTCGACCTTCTCGTTCGTGCCCATCTTCCGCTTGATCGACTGGATGGTGCGGTTCGGGTTCGTGATCGCCTGCCGTTTTGCGACGGTGCCGACCAGCCGCTCACCCTCCCTGGTGAACGCTACGACGGACGGGGTGGTCCTGCCGCCTTCGGCGTTGGCGATGACCGTCGCCCGTCCACCTTCCATGATTGCCATGCACGAGTTGGTTGTTCCAAGATCGATACCCAGAACTTTCTCTGAAACCATTCCGTTATTCCTCCTTTCCTCTAGAAACTACGACTTTTGAGTATCTGATGACTTTATCCTGCATACAGTATCCGCGGATGGCCTCATCGATCACGGTACCCTCCGTTGCCTCCGAAGGCACGCAGGCGATAGCCTCGTGCCGTTCCGGGTCGAAAGGAAGGTTCCGGCATTCGATGGGCGTGATGCCGTGCCGCTCAAGGATGGTCGCAAAAAGTTTCCTGATCTGCTCCATCCCTTCCCGGAGGCCCGCGCCGTCGGTCTTCTCCGCCCGCTCGAAGTTGTCCATGACGTCGAGCAACTCCACCGCAAACTCTTCGATGGCGAAGGTTGTACGGGCGTCGATCTCCCGGGCCATCCTTTTGCGGTAGTTGTCGAAATCCGCTGCAAGACGCAGATGACGGCTGTTTAAGTCATCATATGCCTTTTGCAGCTCTTCAAGCGCCGGAGATGCTGCATCCGCCGATTCAGCGAGACCCTGTTGCTTCTCGTTTGGTTCGGATGTATCCTCCTTCATACGCCTAACCTGTTTCAAAATGATGGATTGTAGTTATTCGATTATTTATTGTAATGTGGTTCTATATATATTTAACGTATGCGGCAGGCATCCGGCTCGCCTGGCAGGCCAAATTGCCGATCGGAAACTCTGGTGCCGGTATTCTCCCATCGATGTGCGGGAAAGGGGCTGCCTTCCGCTCCGGCCGTGCCCGCGATCTCCAGAACCCCGGGCGCCGTGGAGCCCGGTTTCGCGGGCGGCGCCAAATATATATCTCTCTATCCCGCTCACGTGTACCCATGAAGTGGGCACTGCTGTCTGTCTGGGACAAGACAGGCATCGTCGATCTTGCCAGGGTGCTCGTTGAGCACGACTACAGCATCTTAAGTTCCGGCGGCACCGGGGCCGCACTCGCACAGGCGGGCGTCCCGTACACCGATGTCTCTACCTACACCGGCTCTCCTGAGATGATGCACGGGCGGGTAAAGACCCTTCACCCGAAGATCCACGGGGGCATCCTGGGCCGCCGGGGGATCGACGACGCCGTGATGCAGGAGCACGGCATCGAGCCTATCGACCTCGTGGTGGTGAACCTCTACCCCTTCGAGGCGATGCGGGACACGGGGCTCTCCCTTGAGGAGATGATCGAGTACATCGATATCGGCGGCCCGGCGATGGTGCGGGCGGCGGCGAAGAACCATAAGTACGTCGCGGTCGTGGTGGAGAGTGCCGATTACAGCACGGCGGCGGATGCCGTCCGGCGGGGCGGGTTTACGGCCGAAGAGCGCCTGCCCCTTGCGGCAAAGGCCTTCGCCCGGACGGCGGCCTACGACGGCGCGATCACGAACTACCTGACCGGTATCGACCGGCCGTTCCCCGACGTCCTCACCCTCCAGTTCAGGAACGGCCGGGAGCTCCGCTACGGCGAGAACCCACACCAGGCAGCCGCCGTTTACGGTGATGCCGGCATTGCCGGGGAACAGCCGATCCAGGGCAAACAGATGTCCTACAACAACTACCTCGACGTCCACGCCGCGGTCGGCCTGCTCCGGGAGTTCGACGAGTGCGCTGTGGTCATCGTCAAGCACAACAACCCCTGCGGCGTGGCAACGGGGGAGAGCCTCCTTCCGACCTACATCGCCGCCCGTGAGGTCGACCCGGTCTCGGCCTACGGCTCGATCGTCGCGATGAACCGCGAGGTGGGGGAGGACGTCGCCCGGGAACTGACGGGGACGTTCGTCGAGGTCGTTGTCGCCCCGTCCTACACGCCGGAGGCGCTCGAGATCATGAAGGTGAAGGAGAATATGCGGGTGCTCCGGCTGCCTTCCCCGGCGGTGCAGGACGAGGTCCGGAGTATCGACGGCGGCGTCCTGGTCCAGCGGACGGGACCCTGCCGCGAGGACTGGCAGGTCGTGAGCGAGCGGGAGCCCACTGCCCATGAGATGAAAGCGATGGAGCTTGCCATGAAGGTCTGCAAACACACGAAGAGCAACGCCATCATCTTCGCAAACGAGACAGCGGTCCTCGGGATCGGGGCCGGGCAGATGAACCGGGTCGAGTCCGCGGAGATCGCGGTCCGGAAGGCCCGGAGCCCCCTCGCCGGCTCGGTGGTCGCCTCGGATGCCTTCCTCCCCTTCCCCGACACGATGGAGGTCGCGGCGGCGGCGGGCGCGACGGCCCTCGTCCAGCCGGGCGGCTCCATCCGCGATGCGGAGGTCATCGACGCGGCAAACCGGCTCAACATCGCGATGGTCTTTTCCGGTGTGCGGCACTTCCGGCACTGAGACCTGCCGGAGACCTCTCCTATTTTTTATGCCGGAAGCTCCGTTCGAATCGAGCACACCTGCCGGGATTGCCATGAAGGTTGAAGAAGTCCGGGAGAACAAGGAGCAGTTCCTTGACCTGCTACTGATCGGGGACGAGCAGGAGTCCATGATCGATCGCTACCTGGACCGCGGGGATCTGTTTGCCCTCTACGACAGCGACTTGAAGAGTGTCTGCGTGGTGACAGACGAAGGCGACGGCATCTACGAACTGAAGAACATCGCCACGTACGAAGCGTGCCGGGGGCAGGGCTACGGCAGGCGGCTCGTGGAATATATCCTTGAATACTACAGGGGCAGGTGCCGCGTCATGACCGTCGGCACGGGAGACTGTCCCCGGATCCTCCGGTTCTACGAGCGTTGTGGGTTTGTCGTATCCCATCGCGTTAAAAACTTCTTTGTCGACCATTACGACCACCCGATCTTCGACGGCGGCGAACAACTCGTCGATATGATCTACCTCCAGAAGGAACTCTGACGGTTCGAGAGACCGGCGGAGTTCAGGTGCCGTAGATACGTAGCGCAGTACCGGGGGGCACAAACCTTCACTACTCCGGTTCGTGCGAACAGTTATATACGCCACCTTCCCCTCCACGGCCGAAGGTGATATCTGTTATGGACTACGGCAATCTCATCTCCGGAGCATTTGGCTACACAAAAGAGGCCCTCTGGGGAAAATGGGGGCGGTGGCTCGTCCTCGTCATCCTCTCGCTCATCCAGGCGTTCACGCTCTTTCTGGTCCCGCTCTGGAGCGGCTACATCGTCCGGGTGCTCGCCGGCGAGCGCCCCGCTCCCGACGTGGAGGGCTGGGGCAGGCTCTTTCTCGACGGGTGGAAGTTGAACATCATCACCCTGATCTACCTGATTCCGGTGATCCTGGTCCTGGCTGTCTTCGGGGGGATTGCGGCCATCTCCGCCATAGCGGCAAGGGGGCTGGACAACCCCGATGTATGGGCGTCGGCCGTCGCCGCTGCCGCCACCGGGGTCGTGATCGCGGCCGTCGTCTGGGTCATCATATCGATCATATCCATGTTTGCGATCGTGCGGTTCGCTCACACGGGGAGTTTCCTCCAGGTGTTCAGTTTCGGGGCGATTTTTCGGCACATCGGGCGGATCGGGTGGGGGTCCTGGATCGTCGCGGTCATCATCCTCGCCCTCATCGGCCTCGCGTATGCGGTCGTGACCGGGCTCATCACCACAATACCCGTCGTCGGTTGGATCGTCAACCTCTTCCTCGGGGTGGTATATGGGATCTTTCACGCCCGCTACCTTGCCGCTGCCTACGAGAGCGTCCCGGCGCCGGGGTAAGGTATCACACCTTTTTTTTGATGCGGTCACCAGTTTGTTTGCCTCGTGGAGATGTCCTCTTCGGCAGGAGGGCTACGCCGTTTGATGAAAAAAGTTAGAGGTTAATGAATCTGGATGCATCCTCACCGGCGTTAATCCTTTTGGCAGAGGTGTACGCATCGACGATCCCGATAAGCCACCAGATTGGAGCCAGTAGAATGCCGATTACTATCAATATAGACGCTGCACAGAGTATGCCGATGACAAAGTATGCAATGCCTTTGCCAAACTGCCCATTGTATATCTGGCCCAATCCCCAGATGAAGAGGGACAATATTGCAGCAATGACCGGGCTCCTCCGGTTAATCACTACCTCTTTAAGCCTAACACCACAGTTCGGACAAATCTCGGCGTTTGGGCTGATCAGCTCTTTCCCGCATTCGGAACAGTAATTTGCCATAACGTTCCTCCCTGAGGTCAGGGTTTAACGTATGCCTATTTAAACGATCTCCTTTTGGTCCTTTATCATACATCTATTTTCGAACAATCAAGCGGTTATAGGCCCTGCTCCAGGGCAAACATGCCAGGAACTACGTTTTTGTAGTGCAGGCGCCTGGACTATGCGCCCCTTCGCTCCCGGTGCTGCCCGCCCTCGGCCGGGTCGTCAGGATCTCCCCCCGGGCGGCTTGCAGCATCTTTTGCGCCCTTTTGCCGTCCGGTCTCGGGTTTTCCCCGCGGCCGCGCCCCGGTTCTCCTGGAATTCTTCTGCACCCGGATTGTCCGATTCAAGTCGAAAACATCGCTCGATTTCTCCAAAAGAGGGATTTAAAGGAAGGAATCATGGCAACACTTTTATACCATCCTATCTTAAGGTAAATCATAGGGGTTGTACCTATGGACTTTGGAAACATGCTGGGCGATTCGTTCAGCTATGCAAAAGACGCTGTCTGGGGCAAGTGGGGCCGGTGGATCCTGCTCGTCATCAGCACGATCATATTCCCGCTCATCATGGGATATATGGTCCGCATCTATAGCGGTGTAAAGCCGGCTCCCGAGGCGGAGAACTGGGTGGGAATGTTCATTGACGGCCTGAAGCTCTGGATTATCGGGCTCATCTACGCCATTCCGGTCTTCATCATCATGACCATCTTCATCATACCGGCGGCCATGGTTGCCGACGGGGATCCCATGCTCGCTATCGGGTCAATCGGCATCGGGCTCATCGTCACGCTCATCGTCGCGATCATCATCTCGCTCATCGCGGCGATCGGTATGATCCGGTTCGCCCAGAAAGACAGTATGGGCCAGGCGTTCGCTTTCGGTGCCATTCTCGAGCACATCGGGAAGATCGGTTGGGGTAGTTACATCATCGCCCTCATCGTCCTCTGGATTGTCGGGATTGTCTTTGGTTTCATCGTTGGGATACTGGTTGTAATCCCGGTCCTCGGCTGGCTGATCACGCTCTTCCTCTACCCCGTCTGGATCATCTTCACGGCGCGGTACATGACGCTGATCTACGAGAGCGCTCCGGCGCCGGCCTGAAGATCACTTTTCACCTTTTTCGATCGGGATCGCCGCCGGGGAGGCTCCGGATACCCGGGCACGGCATAGGTTGTCGTCGCTGCCGGGTTCCCGGCCTTATATACACCGCTGCGCTCCTGTTCCCGGGAAAGCGCTCTGTGTCAAGGTTGCCCGGTTTATACGAAAAGAATCGGCTCGTTTCAGGATAAACGTGATGTATTCGCCCGAATTTTACCAATAGTATTATATGCCGGTTTCTCGCATCTACTCGTAGGTGATACACCTATGGACTATGGTACTGTAATCTCCAGGGCATTTGAGTATACCAAAGATGCTCTGGTAGGAAAGTGGATGCAATGGGTCATCCTGGCCGTCCTGTCGCTCGTGCAGGGGCTCACGCTCTCGCTGATCCCGCTCCTCAACGGGTATGCCGTGCGTATCCTCTCAGGAAAGACGCCGGCCCCCGAGATCGACGACTGGGTCAAACTCTTTGTCGATGGATGGAAGATGAACATCATCTCGCTGGTCTACATGCTCCCGGCGATCCTGGTCTTCCTGGTCTTCGGCGGGCTCGGCGCAATCGGGATGCTCGCGAGCGAAGCAGCCGGCGGCGACCCGGCGGCGGTGGGCGCTGCGGCGCTGAGCCTCATCGGGGGCTTCCTGCTTGCAGGGATCGTCGCGATCGTCGTAGGGTTCATCGCCCTGTTTGCCATACTGCGCTTTGCGCACACCGACAGCCTCGGTGAGGCGTTCAACTTCAGCGCGATCTTTGGCCACATCGGCAAACTCGGGTGGGGAACCTGGATCATCGCGGTTATCGTCCTCATCATCATCGCGGCGGTCTACGGCTTCGTAATCGGCCTTCTCGGCGCGATACCGTTCCTCGGCTTCATCATCATCCTCTTCCTCAACGCGGCGTTCGTCATCTTCTACGCCCGCTACTTCGCCCAGGTCTACGAGGAAGCGCCCGCTCCCGCGTAATACCGGAATAACCCCCCACTTTTTAAGTCTTTTCCTGCGACATTCCGTCGCCGGGATGCCTCGAAAGCAGATCAGCGCATTTATCTCCCAAAACACACGATTTCTTCTCGTAACACGCGGTGATATCCATGGATTATATCCGATACCTCAACGAGTCCTTCGACTACACAAAAGAGGCCCTCTGGGGCAGGTGGGTCCGCTGGCTTCTCCTGCTCATCGCCTCGATCCTCTTCCCGTTCATCTACGGCTACAGCCTGCGGGTCATGAGCGGCGCAAAGCCCGCCCCCGAACCCCAGGGCTGGATCGGGCTCTTTATCGACGGCATCAAACTGATCATCGTATCGCTCGTCTACACGATCCCGGTCTTCCTCCTCGCGGCCGTCTCCTTCCTCGCGTACCTCGTCCCGGTCTCGTCGACGACGACCCCGGGAACGGGCCCTGCGCCGGGTCTCGGCCCCGAGTTCGGCATCGTCGTAGTCCTCGCCATCCTCGTTCTCTTCGTCGTCGCCATCATCGTCTGCAGCATCCTCGCGACCTTCGGGTCCGTCCGGCTTGCCCGGACGGGGAGGCTAGGCGAGGCCTTCAGGTTCGGCACTCTCTTCGCCCACATCGGCAGGGTCGGATGGCTGAACGTCTTCATCGCCTTTCTCGTGCTGATCGTCGTGATCACGGTCGTGGAACTCATCCTCATGCTCATCCCGATCATCGGCCCGATCGCCCTCTTCCTCCTCTCGCCGGCGTTCGTCATCTTCGCCTCCCGCTACATCGCCCTCGTCTACGAGAGCGCCCCGGCGCCGGCGTAAATCCCCCCTCTTTTTTTATCCTGCACCAGAATCCCCGAATGCCCAACATTTAAGTAGCGCCGCCGCCAATTCTCTGACGGTGAATTGCACTATGTGTGATTGTTTTATTCGGTGAACCGATTCGCTTTTTTGACACCACGTTACGGGACGGCGAACAGACACCGGGTGTCTGCCTGACGCCGGCCGAGAAACTTGAGATTGCAACGCATCTTTCCGACCTCGGGGTCCACGTCATCGAAGCCGGGTCCGCGGCCGCTTCCGTAGGAGAGCGCGAGTCCATCCGCATCATCGCCGACGCCGGGCTTGCCGCCGAGTGCTGCACCTACGTCCGGGCTCTTCCCGGGGACATCGACCTTGCCGCCGACGCCGGCGCCGACTCCGTCCACCTCGTCGTCCCGGTGAGCGACCTCCACATCAGCACGAAGCTTC
This sequence comes from Methanoculleus sp., assembly GCF_035363275.1. Classification (NCBI taxonomy): domain Archaea; kingdom Methanobacteriati; phylum Methanobacteriota; class Methanomicrobia; order Methanomicrobiales; family Methanomicrobiaceae; genus Methanoculleus; species Methanoculleus sp. The sequence continues at coordinate 49,051 of NZ_DAOSET010000006.1, forward strand.
GAAAGACCCGCGAGCAGGTCTCTCAGATGGCCTGGAGCGCCGTCGAGTACGCGAAGGAGTGTGGCCTCATCGTCGAACTCTCAGGAGAAGATGCGTCCCGCGCCGACCAGGCGTTCCTCGCGGAGGTCTTCCGGGAAGGGGTGGAGCGGGGAGCCGACCGGCTCTGTTTCTGCGACACCGTCGGGCTCCTCACGCCCGAGCGGGCGGCCGCGATCATACCGCCGCTCCTCGTTGCCCCGCTCTCGATCCACTGCCACGACGACCTGGGGTTCGCGCTCGCAAACACCGTCGCCGCCCTCCGTGCCGGGGCCTCCTCTGCCCACGTCACGGTCAACGGCCTCGGCGAGCGGGCGGGGAACACCGGGCTAGAGGAACTCGTGATGGCGCTCGAGGTCCTCTATGGGGTTAAAACCGGGATCCGGACCGAGGAACTCTACCCCCTCTCGACCCACGTCGCCCGGCTGACCGGGGTGCCGCTTGCGACCAACAAGCCGATCGTCGGCGAGATGGCCTTCACCCACGAAAGCGGCATCCACGCCCACGGGGTGATGCGAGATGCGAGCACCTACGAACCGCTCCAGCCGGAACGGGTGGGACGGAAGCGCCGGATCGTCCTCGGCAAACACTCCGGGTCGACGGCGGTCGAGGCCGCCCTCCACGACATGGGGTATGCCCCCGATGCGGCGCAACTCGCCGAGATCGTCGCCCGGATCAAGCAGGTGGGGGACACCGGGATGCGGATAACCGACGCCGATATCATGGCGATCGCCGATACCGTGATGGCAATCGAGTTCACGCCCTGCCTCGAACTCCGCCAGTTCACCATCGTCTCGGGGAGCAACGCGATGCCGACCGCCTCGGTGACGATGCTTGTCAACGGCGACGAGATCACCGGTGCCGCAGTCGGGACCGGGCCGGTGGACGCGGCGATCCGCGCGCTCCAGAGATCGGTCGCGGACGTCGGGAGCGTACGACTCGATGAATACAGCGTCGATGCGATAACCGGCGGCACCGACGCCGTCGTTGACGTATCGGTGAAACTCAGCAAGGACGGAAAGACCGTGACATCGCGAGGGGCGAGGACCGACATCATCATGGCCAGCGTCGAAGCAGTTATCGTCGGGATGAACAGACTACTCAGGGAAGAGCATGAAGACCGGAGCCAGGACTCTGATTGAAGCGCTGCAGCGTGAAGGGGTAGATACCATATTCGGCTACCCCGGCGGCGTGGTGTTGCCGATCTACGATGAACTCTACGATTCGTCGGTTCGGCATATACTGGTAAGGCATGAGCAGGCAGCGGCGCACGCGGCCGACGGCTACGCGCGCGCGAGCGGCCGCGTAGGGGTATGCCTTGCCACCTCCGGCCCCGGTGCGTGCAACCTGGTCACGGGGATCGCGACGGCCTACATGGACTCCATCCCCATCGTGGCGCTCACCGGCCAGGTACCGACCGCCCTCCTCGGGAACGACGCCTTCCAGGAGTCGGACATCACCGGGATCACGATGCCGGTGACGAAGCACAACTACCTGGTCAAAGACGTCGCCGATCTCGACCGCGTCGTCCAGGAGGCGTTCTACGTCGCCCGGACCGGCCGGCCCGGTCCGGTGCTGGTCGACCTCCCCAAAGACGTCACCACGAGCGTGGCGAAGAGTAACCCCGTCCCGGAGGCGGTCTCCCTCCGGGGCTACCAGCCCACCTACCAGGGGCACGTCCGCCAGATCGATAAGGCGCTCGATCTGATCACCGGGGCAGAGCGGCCGCTCATCTACGCCGGCGGCGGGGTGGTCCTCTCGGGGGCCTCGGCAGAACTCCTGGAGTTTGCAGAGACCGCCGCCGTCCCGGTGACGACGACCCTGATGGGGCTTGGCGCCGTCCCGGGCGATCACCCGCTGAACCTCGGCATGCTCGGGATGCACGGCACCCAGTCCGCGAACTACGCGGTGACGGAATGCGACCTCCTGCTTGCCATTGGCGCCCGGTTCGATGACCGGGTGACGGGGAAGATCGAGACCTTCGCGCCGAACGCCACGGTCATCCACATTGACATCGACCCGGCGGAGATCGGGAAGAACAAGAAAGTCGACGTCCCGATCGTCGGCGACGTGAAGGCGGTGCTCCAGGCCCTCCTCAGGCGGATGCAGAAGCGCGGCGACACGGCGAACTGGGTCTCCCGGATCAATGCCTGGAAGGCGCAGTACCCGCTCCGGTTCCGCGACGACGACCACCTCCGCCCGCAGTATGTCATCCGCGAGCTCTCCGACGTCTTGAAGGGAGAGGGGATCATCACGAGCGAGGTCGGCCAGAACCAGATGTGGACCGCGCTCTATTACCGTTTCACAAAACCCCGGACCTGGATCACCTCCGGCGGCCTCGGCACGATGGGCTACGGGTTCCCGGCGGCCATCGGCGCCCACTACGCCTGCCCGGACGTCCCGGTCGTCGACGTCGCCGGCGACGGGAGTTTCCAGATGAACATCCAGGAGCTCGGAACGGTGGCGCACTACCGGATCCCCGTCAAGGTCATGATCCTGAACAACATGTACCTCGGCATGGTCCGCCAGTGGCAGGAACTCTTCTACGACCGCCGCTACTCCTACACGGAGCTCCCGCCGGTGGACTTCGTGAAGATCGCGAACGCCTACGGGGTCGACGGGATCCGGGTCGACGCGAAGGACGGTGTCAGGGAGGCGATCGAGACCGCTCTTGCGACCGACGGGCCGTTCGTCCTCGACTTCCGGGTCGAGCGGGAAGAGAACGTCTTCCCGATGGTCCCGGCGGGGGCCGCGATCAACGAGATGATCGGGGTGAGGCAATGAAGCCGCATACGTTGAGCGTCCTCGTGGAGAACCGGGCCGGCGTCTTGAGCCGGGTCGCCGGCATGTTCTCGCGGCGGGGGTTCAACATCGAGAGCCTCGCCGTCGGGACCTGCGAGGAGCCGAACATGAGCCGGATCACGATCGTCGTGAACGGCGACGACGGCGTCGTCGAGCAGGTGATGAAGCAGACCAACAAGCTCATCGACGTCATCAAGGTCTCGGACCTGACGGAGCGGGAGAGCGTGGAGCGCGAGCTCGCCCTCATCAAGGTGGCCGCCGAACCGGGCACCTCCCGCGCCGAGGTCCTGCAGATCGCGGATATCTTCCGTGCTCAGGTCGTGGACGTCGGTGCAAAGACCCTGGTGCTCCAGGTCACCGGGGACACGTCAAAGATCGACGCGATGGAGAAACTCCTGCGCCAGTACGGCATCAAGGAGTTCGTCCGCACGGGAAAGATTGCCCTCCTCCGGGGGGCAAAGACCGTGAAGAGTTCCAAATAACTTTCTTTCGGGTGCGATGCGCCCGTCCTGCCACCGGGCGAGATCTCTGTCTCCCCGGCGATCCCGTTATCACAGAACGTGCCAAATATTGATACAGCATGTTCTTCGGATTACCTTTCCATACAGGACTCATCTTGGGCGGTGCGGCTCTCGTCGTCATCGTATTGCTTGCCCTCTGGGGGCTCCATTTCAGGGAGGCCGCTTGAATGGCGGACCTGGCGACGCTCGCCGTGATCGTTCTCTACTTTGTCGTGCTCATCGGCATCGGGAGCTGGGCCTCAAAGAAGATCAAGAACACCGAGGACTATATCGTCGCCGGGAGGTCGCTCGGGTTCTGGGTCTTTACGATCCTGATCGTCTGCTCCATCTGTAGCGGCATGAGCCTCCTCGGCGTCAGCGGCTTCGGATACACCTCAGGCTGGCCGGGTATCTGGGAGCAGATCTTCGTGCCGCTCGCAGCCTCGTTCTGTATCATCTTCTTTGGGGTGAAACTCCACACCCTCGGCAGGGAGCGGGGCTACATGACCATCCAGGACTACCTCGCGGACCGGTTCGAGAGCCCGCGGGAGGTCCGGGCGCTCGCCGCGGTCTCAGGCATCGTCGTCTCGCTGATCTACCTCGTCGGGCAGTATGCCGCGATCAGCATCGTCCTCGTCTGGCTCTTTGCTATCCCCCACTGGCAGGCGCTCCTCATCTCCGGGGTCATCATCACCGCCTACACGGTCGTCGGGGGACTCTACGCCGTATCCTGGACGGGCCTCTTCCAGGGCGGCATCCTGATCTTCGGCGTCCTCCTGATGGCCCCGTCGGTCATCGCCAGCGCCGGCGGCCTGGCCCACATCAATACCGTGCTTGCCGGGATCGACCCGAACTTCGTCGAACCCTGGTTCCCGAGCCCGGCCTACGCACCCTACGCCTACACGACACCGGAGTTCCTCGTCTCGTTCGGGATCCTCCTGATAGTCGGCCTCGCCTGCGCACCGCATGTCGTCAGCAACGTCCTGGCGGTGAAGGAGGCCCGTTACTTCAAGTGGGCGCCGCTCGTCGCGTTCCTGATCTACGCGGTCGTGATGTTTCTCGTGAAGTTCACCGGGTTTGCCGTGCGGTCGCTCGTCGAGGAGGGGACGCTTGTCCTTCCCGACGCCGTGAACGCCCAGGACTTCGCCTTCATCGCCGGCGTCGAGCACGCGATGCCGAACGTGGCGCTCTGGGCACTTTTTGCGGTGATCGTCCTTGCGGCGGTGATGTCCACGACCGACCGGCTCATGCTCACCGTCGGCACTTCGTTTGCGTGGGACGTCTACAAGAACATCCTCCGGCCTTCCGCGACCGATAGAGAGGTGCTCCTGGTCTCGAAGGTCACCATCATCCTCGGTGCCGGCGGCACGCTCCTCCTTGCCATCAACCCCCCGGAGATGCTCGCCTGGCTGATCTGGATGGGGATCGGGGTGATGCTCGCGACGTTCGCGGTCCCGCTGCTCGCCGGGCTCTACTGGCGCGGCGCTACGGGCGAGGGAGCGATCGCGAGCATGGTGGTCGGGCTCGTCGCGTCCGCCGCCTTCGGCTACTGGCACCAGTTCGTGGCGCCGCTCCCGATGCACTTCAGCATCTATGCGCTCGTCTGCTCGGTTCTCACCATCATCGTCGTGAGCCTTCTCTCCACCCGGAACTCGGAGACCGCACTCAACAACACCCGGACCGGCTGGTTCATCCAGTCGCCCGGTCAGCCGTCACGAAAGACCAGCCCGGGAGATGCCTGGCGGGTCGACCGGGACTCGCCCCGCCGGCAGTGATGGGGGAGCGCTCCCGGCCTCCGGGCGCCAATCTTTTTTCTTCACGGCCGCGACGGCACCATGGTGCCCGCCCGCACGTGAAATTTCTCTCCTTCGTGGGACAAAGGCCGTGAATACTTCAAAATACCTTTCTCTCGATCTCCTGTGCCGGACCTTTCATCGGGACGGGGAGGCCGTCCCGACCGATCGTGTTATATGCTGGCATGTCACATAGTGACACAGCATGTTCATCGCGCTACCTTTCCATACGGGAGCCATCGTGGGCGGGACTGTCGCTCTGGTCGTCGTGCTGCTCGCCCTCTGGGGACTCCGGTTTAAGGAGGCCGCTTGAATGGCGGACCTCATCACGCTCGCGCTGATCGTTCTCTACTTTGTCGTGCTCATCGGCATCGGGAGCTGGGCCTCAAAGAAGATCAAGAACACCGAGGACTACATCCTCGCCGGGAGATCGCTTGGATTCTGGGTCTTCACGATCCTGATCGTCTGCTCGATCTGCAGCGGGATGACCCTCCTCGGCGTCAGCGGCTTTGGATACACGTCGGGCTGGCCGGGCATCTGGGAGCAGATCTTCGTCCCGCTCGCTGCCTCGTTCTGTATCATCTTCTTCGGGGTGAAGCTGAACGCCATCGGCAAGACGCGGGGTTACCTGACCATCCAGGATTACCTCGCCGAACGGTTCGAGAGCCCGCGGGCGCTCCGGGGTCTTTCGGCCATCGCGGGCATCGTCGTCTCGCTGATCTACCTCGTCGGGCAGTATGCCGCGATCAGCATCGTCCTCGTCTGGCTCTTTAACATCCCGCACTGGCAGGCGCTCCTCATCGCCGGGGTCATCATCACCGCTTACACGGTCGTCGGGGGGCTCTACGCCGTATCCTGGACGACCCTCTTCCAGGGCGGCATCCTGATCCTGGGCGTGCTCCTGATGGCGCCGCCCGTCATCATGAGCGCCGGCGGGCTGGATCACATCAACACGGTGATCGCCGGGATCGACCCGAACTTCGTCGAACCCTGGTTCCCGAGTCCGGCCTACGCCTCCTACGCCTACGCGACGCCGGAGTTCCTCGTCTCGTTCGGGATCCTCCTGATGGTCGGGCTTGCCTGCGCACCGCACGTCATCAACAACGTCCTGGCCGCAAAGGAGGCCCGTTACTTCAAGTGGGCGCCGCTCGTCGCGTTCCTGATCTATGCGGTCGTGATGTTTCTCGTGAAGTTCACCGGGTTTGCCGTGCGGTCGCTCGTCGAGGAGGGGACGCTTGTCCTTCCCGACGCCGTGAACGCCCAGGACTTCGCCTTCATCGCCGGCGTCGAGCACGCGATGCCGAACGTGGCGCTCTGGGCACTTTTTGCGGTGATCGTCCTTGCGGCGGTGATGTCCACGACCGACCGGCTCATGCTCACCGTCGGCACTTCGTTTGCGTGGGACGTCTACAAGAACATCCTCCGGCCTTCCGCGACCGATAGAGAGGTGCTCCTGGTCTCGAAGGTCACCATCATCCTCGGTGCCGGCGGCACGCTCCTCCTTGCCATCAACCCCCCGGAGATGCTCGCCTGGCTGATCTGGATGGGGATCGGGGTGATGCTCGCGACGTTCGCGGTCCCGCTGCTCGCGGGGCTCTACTGGCGGGGCGCCACGGGCGAGGGAGCGATCGCGAGCATGGCGGTCGGGCTCGTCGCCGCCGGCATCTTCGGCTACTACTCCAAGTTCGTGGGCTCGCTTCCGGTGCACTTCAGCCTCTACGCCCTCGTCCTCTCGGCCGTCGCGATGGTCGTCGCGAGCCTCATGACCGCCAAAAACTCCGCGGAGATACTCGACAATACCCGGACCGGCTGGTTCATCCAGTCGCCCGGCCAGCCTTCACGGAAGACCAGCCCGGGAGATGCCTGGCGGGTCGACCAGGACTCCCCTCGTCAGCAGTGATGGAGGAGCGCTCCCCGAATATTTTTTTAGCGTCGCTTCCTCATCGCCTCTCCTGCGCAGCTCCGGATCGTCCGCCCGCAAGGTCTATATCTGTATAAGCATACACTTATACAATTCACATGGACGACTGTAATAAGTGCGACCCCTGCACCGGCCTCTGTAAGATTGTCCCCGGGATGGCCGGCGCCTTCAAAGCCCTCGGCGACCCGAACAGGCTCCGGATCATCCACCTGCTCGCAACGGACACGACCGGGACACTGGGCGTCTCCGACCTTGCCGGGATCCTCGGCATCTCACAGCCGGCCGCCTCGCAGCACCTGAAAACGCTGAAGAGCGAGGGGTTCGTGACGTCCCGGCGGGAGGGGTTCCGGGTCTACTTTTCGTTCAACCGCGACCGGCTGCTGGAGTTCCGGGAGCACTTCGACCAGATGTCGGCGGCCGTCATGGACCGGTGCGACCGCGAACTCGTCCGGGAGACGACGCAGCAGACGTCGCTGAACGCCTGCGTCGTCTTCTACTCGTATACCGGCGTGACCCGGGGCGTCGCGGAACGGATCCGGAACGCCTGCGGGTGCGACCTCGTCGAGGTGAAGACCCTGACCGAGTACTCGGCCTTCACGGCATACACGACCGGGGTCCTGCACGCCCGGCGAGGGGTCTGCGACCCGATCCTCCCCGACCGGATCGACGTCTCCCGCTACGACCTTCTCGTCATCGGGACGCCGGTCTGGGCCTGGAAACCCGCACCGGCCATCAACGCCGCCGTCAGGGCGCTCTCGGGCTGCGAGGGGAAGCGGGCCGTGATCTTCTGCACGAACTGCGGCCAGCCCGGTGAAGCCCTCCCGCTCCTCGAAGCGGCGCTCGCCGCACGGGGGATAGAGGTCGCGGCGGCGGTCAGCCTGACACAGGAGGAGATGGCGGCCCGGACGGCGGAGAACGACCTCATCGAGCGGATCGTCGGGGCGTACCCGCTTCCGGTCGAGGATCTGATATCATGAAGACCATCATCTACTATTTTACCGGGACCGGCAACTCCCTTGCAGCCGCAAAGAAGATCGCCGGGGCCCTCGGGGACTGCGATATCGTCCCTGTTGCATCGTTTGCAGATACCCCGGGACCCGTCGCCCCTGGGGCGAACCGGGTCGGGCTTGTCTGCCCGGTCTACTTCTCCGGGCTCCCGGCGATGGCGGCATCGTTTGCGGAGCGCCTCGACCTCACCGCGGCGGACTACGTCTTCTCGGTCGTCACGCACGGGGGCGGCGGGGGTGCCGCGGCCCTCCGGCAGCTCGACGGCATCCTCAGGGAGAAGGCCGGAAAGGGGCTCGATGCCGGGTTCGCCGTGAGCATGCCGGGCAACTACATCCTGATGTACGCGTCGCCCGCAGGGGAGAAGCGGGACCAGCTGCTTGATGCGGCGGACACGGAACTCGATCGCATCGCGGGCCGGATCGGACAGGCAGAGAGGGTGAACCTCCCGAACTCGCCGGTTGCGCGAATCGTTAGGGCCCTCATGTACCCCCGGTTCCTCTCCCATGTCCACGAGAATGACCGCAAGTTCACGGTCAGCGAAGCGTGCACGTCGTGCGGCACCTGCGCCGCCGTCTGCCCGGCGGGCAACATCGATATAGTCGGCGGGAGGCCCGTCTGGAACCACCGCTGCGAACTCTGCTGCGGGTGCATCCACCTCTGCCCGGCGGAGGCGATCCAGGCCGGCAGCCGCACCGAGAAGAGGCAGCGCTACCGGCACCCGGACCTGGAGATTGAGGATATGGAGAACCAGCGGGAACAGAGAACCCCGGAAAGGGCAGGCGCTCCATGATCGCCGGGTACCCTACCAGAGGAGAGGCAGCACCCGCGGCAGGCGACAACCGCTACCGGGAGACGTTCGATGCCACGATCCGCGAGACCCTCGGCCAGGCGGTCAGGATCATCGCCGCGGAGCCGGCCCTCGCCATCCCCGGCGCCGCCATCCTCCGCCACCAGAAACGAGCGGCAGCAGCGCGGAAGCGGCACGAACAGGAGGGGCTCCTCGTCCCGCCGGTGATGATCGTGAGCGTCACCGCGCGATGCAACCTCGCGTGCGCGGGCTGCTACATGCACGGGCGGGGCGGGAACCACAGAGCCGAGATGGAACCGGAGGTCCTTGCATCGGTCGTCGACGAGGCGACAGGGCTCGGCGTCTCCATCGTCGTCCTCGCCGGCGGCGAGCCGCTCGTCCGGATGGAGGAGATCTTCTGCCTCGTACGGGCCCATCCGCAGGTGCTCTTTGCGGTCTTCACGAACGGCCTCCTGATCGATGGTGCGGTTGCCGATCTGCTCGCGGGATGCCGGAACGTGGTGCCGGTCATCAGCTTCGAGGGCTCCCGCGAGCATACCGACCGGCGGCGGGGCGACGGGGTCTATGACCGGCTCCTTTCGGCAACCGCCTGCTTAAAAGACCGCAACGTCTTCTTCGGCTGCTCCCTGACCACGACGCGGGAGAACTTTGCGGACGTCACCGACGAAGCCTTCGTCCGGCAGATGCTCCTGGCCGGTGTCCGGGTCTTCACCTACGTCGAGTACGTGCCGATGGCGCCCGGGACGGAGGATCTCGTCCTCGCCCCCGAACAGAGGACGGAACTCCAGGCGGTCCTTGCAAGCCACAACCGGCAGTTCCCGGCGCTCTTCATCGGCTTCCCCGGCGACGAGGACGCCTACGGCGGGTGCCTCGCCGCGGGCCGGGGGTTCGTCCACGTCAGCCCCTCGGGTGACCTCGAGCCCTGCCCCGCGGCCCCCTACTCGGACGTGAACCTTGCGGCCGTGCCGCTTCGGGAAGCCCTCCGTTCGAGACTGCTCAACCGGCTCCGCGAGACACCGGAGGCGCTCACGGAGTCGGAGGGCGGTTGTGCCCTATGGGCGAACCGGGCATGGGTGGAGGCGCTGATCGGCCGGGAGGAGGCTCCGGCCGGGATGCCCGGAGGACACGCCGCGGCAGGCGGTCCGGAGAAGGGGATTGTCGCCGTAACGGCGGAGCACGACGATGCTATGGGGGAGTGAGGTAACCGGATGCCGTACTACATCGATGCTGAAAGAGTGAGTCTTGACGACCTGCAAACGAGGATTCAGGAGACCGATCTGGTTCCAAGCCGCCGGTCTCTGCTGGAAGAGATTGACGGAACATTCTTGAGACTGAAGTCGCATGGTTTCGCGACTCTCGCGGACCTGCGAAAGAGTTTGAAAAACCCAAAGAACATACCGGCTCTTTCAGGGGAGACCGGGATCGATGCGGCGTATCTAACGTTGCTGCGCCGGGAAGTTGAGGGTTATTTCCCAAAACCATACCCCGCAGGCGCTTTTGATTGGTTCCAGAAGACCGACCTCGAAAAACTGGAGGGCTTGGGGTTGAAGAATACTGTTTTACTCTACGAAACTCTGGCCTCCTCCGGGAAGCGAGAGGAGGTTGCGGTCGCTCTCGGCGTCGATGCCGACGTCATCGATGCTCTCTATGTGCTGGCCGGTCTCACAAGAATCCAGTGGGTAAGTCCCATTGTAGCCAGGATGCTGGTCTCTGCGGGGTATACGGATCCGGAAGCGATTTCAGGTGCAGATCCTGAGAGATTATGCAGCGATCTCGATCGGGTCAACAGGGAGCATAAGTACTTCAAAGGAACGATCGGCCTTCGAGACGTCAGGCGGCTGGTGAAAGCGGCATCGTATGTTTCGTAACTCAGCAGGGTCGCGATGTTGCGGTTTACCGGTTCGGGATCCGGCTCACCCCATGCTCCGAAGATGGACAACCCCCCCTATAGAGGGTAACAAGGAATCGGAGCCGTAACAATGGCTCATTCCTGCAACAGCCTGCCCGGCAGAGATGAAATCACCATGTATAAGTATTATTGCATCCTCCGATCGAACCGGGAGTATTTCCCCGTGCGGATACTCACGGCCTCCGGGAGGGAAGATTCCATAACGGATGATTCCGGCACGGCGATCCGGCGGGTGAGAAGACCGCACAACCGTCACCTTGATGCAAAGGTATTATTATGGCACACGAAACCCCGTCGCAACAACCGAGACTGTCGCGCCAGACAATCCGGAAGGCGATCCTCGTCGTCTCGTTCCTCCTCCTCCCGGTCACGCTCTTTTATATCTCGCCCATCGTCATCCTGATGGGGGCGGCCGAAGGCATCGCCACCGGCAGCCTGCTCGTCTTTGCCGCACTCGCCGTCCTCTCGCTCGGGGTCTCCCGCTTCTGGTGCGGCTGGCTCTGCCCGATGGGAGCATGGCAGGAGATCTGCTCGCCCGTCATGAAGCACAGGGTGGACGGCCGGCGCGACCGGGTCAAGTACGGCGTCACGGTCCTCTGGCTTTCACTGCTCGCGTACCTCTTCATCGGTGCCGGCGGAATCCGTGCAGTCGATCCCTTCTACGGCACGGTGAACGGCGTCTCGATCACGTCGTCCGAGACCCTGGTGATCGTCGGAGTCATCTTCCTCGCGCTCTTCGCTGCCGCATACCTCCTGGGCCGGCGCGGCTTCTGCCGCGTCCTCTGCCCGACCGCCGCACTGATGATCGCCGGCCGGAAGATCAGGAACGCCGTCGGCTGGCCGGCGCTCCGCCTTGCGGCCGACGCCGGCCGCTGCATCGGCTGTGAGAGGTGCACAAACGCCTGCCCGATGGGCCTCGATGTCCACGGCATGGTCCGGGACGGGAAGATGGAGAGCACCGAGTGCATCCTCTGCGGCGAGTGCGTCGACGCCTGCCCGGAGGGTGCCGTCGGGTACACGTGGAGGGGAAAGTGAGCGTGAAGCCCCCTGCCGCACCAAAAAAGCCGCATTAACTCGCCGCTACCCGGTTGGCGAAATGCCCTGCGAGAAATTCCGGATCGCCGGCAGGACCGTCCTTCCGCAAGATATATCCCTCCGCCTGATTTAGATCCGTATATAATACGCGAGCGTGCGAAATCATGCAGATCCGTGTCATTTCCGGGAGCCCCAAGGGAGAGAAGAGCGTCACCCTCCAGTACGTCCGGTTCCTTGAGCAGGCATTTCCGGAGCATACCTTCTCCGTGGCGCATGTGGGGCAGGAGATTAAGACGATCGAGCGGCAGGAAGAGGTATGGAACAGGCTGCTCGCCGCGGTGAAGGAGTCTGACGGCGTGCTCTGGGCGACCCCGGTCTACTGCATGCTCGTCCCGGCGCAGCTCAAGCGTTTCATCGAACTGATAGGCACCCGGAACGCGGCGGAGACGTTCTCGGGGAAGTATGCCGCCAGCCTCACCACCTCCATCCACTTCTTCGATCACACCGCCCACGCCTACCTGCACGGGGTCTGCGACGACCTCGGGATGCGGTATGCCGGTTCTTGCTCGGCCCACATGCAGGATCTCGAGAAGGAGGCGTTCCAGGAGCAGCTCGTCCTGTTCTTCTCCGATTTCCTGGAGGCGATAGAAGAACGGCGGCCGGTTCTGAGGGAATTTCCATCGCTGCCCGCGCTCTCTTCCTCCTACGTTCCGGAGACCCCGCCGGCCGCGGTGGACACCCGCGGGAAACGGGTGGTCATCCTGCACGACGCGGAACCCGGCTCCGACCTTGAGGCGATGGTTCGGCACCTCACGGCGTGCTACGCAGGTTCCGTCCAGGTTGCCCACATCCGGGACGCCATGATGAACGGTGGCTGCCTGGGGTGCTGCCGATGCGCCTTGGAGAACACCTGCATCTACGACGACGGATTTATGGCATTCTGGAGGCGGTATGTCGTTGCCGCGGATATTCTGGTCATGGCCGGGACCGTCCGCGACCGCTTCTTCTCGGCAGCCTGGAAGCGGTTCATCGACCGGAGTTTCTTTAGCGGCCATGTGCCGGCGTTTAAGGGAAAACAGGTCGCATACCTCGTGGAAGGCCCGCTCGGCCATCTTGCAACCCTCCGGGAGGTTCTCACGAGCCTGGTGATGACGGAAAAAGCCAACCTTGCGGGGATCGTGACCAACGAGCCGGACCCGGGCGAGATCGATGCCGCCCTGCAGGCCCTGGCCGAACGTTCCGTGAGGCTCGCGGGCCGGGGGTATATCGCACCGGCCACCTTCCCGGCTGTGGGCGGCCATAAGATCTTCCGGGACGAGATCTGGGGAGGGATGCGGGCGACCTTCAAGGCGGACGACCGGTATTATCGGCAGCACGGGCTCTACGACTTCCCCACCTGGAACTACCTGCAGCGGATCGGCACCCGGGTGACCTCTCTTGCAATGAGCATCCCCTCCGTCAGGCGGGAGGTGGTGAAGAGTATGCCCGCCTATATGATCCAGCCCCTGCAGAAGTCGATAGAAACGAGCAGGGTCCTGGCAGAGAGGAGGAAAAGACGATAGAGCTCCGCTGAGCCGCCCGGTCAATTGATGCAGCCCCCACGCGAAATATATAACCGGAGACAGGCCGTCCACCCGGAGCATGGAACCCTTCACCATCTCCGTTCCGGAGACAGTCCTTGAGGACCTGCGCCGGCGGCTCGCCGACACCCGCTGGCCCGACGACGGCGCCGGGTGGGAGTACGGCACCGCCCTCTCCTACATGAAAGACCTCGTCCGTTACTGGCGGCACTCCTACGACTGGCGGGCCCGCGAAGCGGAGTTGAACCGGTATCGCCAGTTCCGCGCCGAGATCAACGGGACGGGAATCCACTTCGTCCACGAGCGCGGGAAGGGACCGGACCCGGTGCCGCTCCTCCTCCTCCACGGCTGGCCCGACTCGTTTTACCGCTATCACCGCGTCATCCCGCTGCTCGCCGGCTCCTTCGACGTGGTCGTCCCGTCCATCCCCGGCCACGGGTTCTCCGACCGGAAGGCCATGACCACTGATGAAGCCGCCGACATCTTCGCCGAACTGATGACGGATCTGCTCGGCTACGAGAAGTTCATCGCGGCCGGCGGCGATGCCGGGACACTGATCGCCCGGTCACTTGCGGAACGGCATACAGAGGCGCTCATCGGCATCCACCTGACCGACGTCGGCTACCCGGACCCGTCGACGGACTTCGCGTCCCTCACGGAGCCCGAGGTCGCGTTCGCAGAGTTCATCCAGGGGTGGTGGATGAGCGAAGGCGCCTTCAATATCATCCAGTCGACCAAACCGCAGAGCCTCGCCTACGGACTTGCCGACTCGCCCGCGGGCCTCGCGGCCTGGATCATGAGTTTCATGGCCTCGGACACGACCGGCGAGGAGATTGAAGCGCGCATCGGCCGCGACGACCTGCTCACGAACATCATGATCTACTGGGTGACGGAGACGATCGGCTCGTCCGTCCGCAGGTACTACCTCGATACGCACACGGCCTCCGGTCCCTGGGAGCGCACCCCGGTTCCGGCGGCCGTCGCCCACCCTCCCCGGGACGCTCCGCTGCCCCGTGAATGGGCGGAGCGCAGAGTGAACCTCGTGCGCTTCACCGACCTATCTCGCGGCGGGCACTTCGCGGCCTGGGAGGAGCCCGAACTCTACGCGGAGGACCTGCGGGCGTTCGTCGGGGAACTGCGCAATCTTTAGGAACCCCTGCCGGGCGGCGGTGTCGCACCCCGCGTTCCCGGTCTGATTTCACCGCCTTTCTACTCCATTTTGCAGCAATCTCCGGGAACCGGATGGTCAACCATATATGGCATCGGCAGTAAACAGTATGAATGTGAAATCGGCGGTACTGGGTGGCGGTCTTACCGGGATTACGCTGGCCCGCCTGCTCCACGAACAGGGCGAGGACGTGACCGTACTCGAACGGGATACGACGATCGGAGGGCTCTGCCGATCGATCACGGATGCTGGGTTCACGTTTGATCTCGGGGGCTCGCACATCATCTTCTCCCGCGACACCGAAGTCCTCTCCTTCATGCTCTCGGTCCTCGGCGGGAACGCCGATCGTCGGAAGCGGAACACGAAGATCCTCTATAAAGGTCGCTACGTCAAATACCCCTTCGAGAACGGCCTCTATCAACTCCCTGACGAAGACCGCTTCTTCTGCATCAACGAGTTCGTCAAGAACCTCATCGCCGTCGAGAAGGGCGAGGTCCCCCCGCCGGAAAACTTTGCCGAATGGATTAATTACACCTTCGGCCGGGGGATCGCCGAGTCCTACATGCTCCCCTACAACGAAAAGATCTGGAACTTTCCGGCCAGACGGATGTCGCACCACTGGGTGGAGGGGCGCATCCCCCGGCCGCCGGTCGAGGATATCATCCGGTCGGCCGTGGGTATCGAGACCGAGGGCTACGTCCACCAGGCGGTCTTCTCCTACCCGGTGACAGGCGGTATCGAGGCCCTGGTCCATGCGATTGCCGAACCGGTCCTCCCCGCCGTCCGGACCAACTTTGCGGTCCGCTCCATCCGCGAGGAGAGCGGGGGGTTTGCCGTCAGCGACGGCAGAAAGACCGTCCATGCCGAACGGCTGATATCGACGATCCCGCTCCAGAACCTGCTCCCCTGCCTTGCCGACGTCCCGGCCGGGGTGCAGGCGGCCTGCGACGCCCTCCGCTACAACTCGCTCTGTTCGGTCTTCATCGGTCTCTCCGGTGACGTCCCCGATATATCGTGGCTCTACGTCCCCGACCCGGCGACCGGGCTCTTCAACCGGATATCGTTCCCCTCGAACTACAGCACGGCGGTCGCCCCGGCCGGTCACTCCTCGATCCTCGCCGAGATCACCTACAACGACGGCGACACGGTATCACAGATGACGGACGATGCGGTGATCGAGCATACTGTGGGCTCTCTCATCGCGGCCGGGATCATCCCTTCACGGGAAAACGTCGTCTACACCGGCGTCGCGCGGCAGAAGTTTGCCTACGTCGTCTACGATACCGGGTATCTCACGAACGTCGCGATCGTTCGTGAGTTCTGCCGGGAGCGGGGGATCGACCTTGTCGGGCGGTTCTCGCAGTTCGAGTACCTCAACATGGACGGCTGCATCAGGAGCGCGATCGACTTCGTGGGGACAAATGGATGAAGGTCAACATATTCGTCGAGGACTTCCGCTTCCTGCGCTACATCGGGTGCGCAACGGCGGCACGGACGCTGCATAACCACCTCGCCCTGCTCCCCGGTATGGAGGTCTCCCGCAACCTGTATCACGGTGACTTCGACCTGACCCACTACCACACCTTCGGGCCCTGGGCGATGTACCACCTGAAGTTCACCGAGGGCGTAAAAGTCCTGACCGCCCACTCGACCCCCCGGTTGAACGAAGGGAATGTCGCCTTCTCAAAGAGGATAAATACGGTATACCCGAAGATCTACCGGCAGTTCGACCACATCATCACGATATCGGAACCCTGCCACCGGGAGACCGACCAGCTCGTCCCCGATGTCCCGAAGACTCTCATTCCGAACGGCATCGACCGGGCGTACTTCAAGCGGGACAAGAAGAAGCGAAAGGAGTTCCGCGACGAGTACGGGATCGACCACGGCCAGAGAGTGGTCCTCTCCGTCGGCCAGCAGACACCCCGGAAGGGGATCTACGATTTCCTGGCGCTTGCCGACCTGCACCCGGAGATGACCTGGGTCTGGGTGGGCGGGTTCCCCTACGGGACGTTCTCGAAGGACTACGCGAAGATCCAGATGCTCAAGACCCAGTCCCACAAGAACGTCATCTTCACCGGCGTCATCGAAGATATATCCCGGGCATACAGCGGGGCGGACATCTTCTTCATGCCCTCGCACGCGGAGACCTTCGGCCTCGTGATCGTCGAAGCCCTCTCGGCGGGCCTCCCGGTGATCGCCCGGGACATCTTCGAGTTCCAGGAGATCTTCGGGGACTCGGTCCTCTTCTTCCGGGAGGTCGATGAGGCGCAGGGCCTCCTCGCCGACGACGCGGCCCTGAAGCGCTGCGCCGCGAGGGCTCGTGCTTCGACGGAGAGATACGACATCACGCTTATAGCAAAACGACATCAACAACTATACCGGGAGTTGATCGAGGGATGATCTCCGTGGTCGTTCCGACCTATAACGAGGAGCAGAATATCGAGCGCTGCCTGCAGTCTCTTGCCGACCAGACGGTGCCGAGGGATTCCTACGAGATCATCGTCGTCGACGGGAACTCAAAGGACCGGACCCGGGAACTGGCCGAGCCGCTCGCGGACAGGGTCTTTGTCCAGACGAGCAAGCGGGTGGGCGGGGCGCGAAACGACGGGGCGATGGCGGCCAGCGGCGATATCGTCGCGACGACGGACGCCGACTGTATCCTCCCCCATGACTGGGTGGAGCGGATCGGGAGGAACTTTGCGGAGAAGAAGATCGTGCAGCTCTACGGCACGGTCTACCCGATCGAGGGGGGCATCCGGAACCACCTCTCGCTCCTCGGCGCAAACACCTTCTCGCGCCTGGGCTACCACACCCGGACGATCTACTTCACGCTCGGGTGCAACACGGCCTTCGACCGCGAGGCGTTCGTCCGGGCGGGGATGTACCGCTGCATCGATGCCGGGGACGACCTCGAGATAGCCCAGAGGATGCGGAAGCTCGGGAAGGTCTACCTCGACCCGGGCCTGAAAGTCGGGTTCTCGATGCGGCGCTACCAGCAGTTCGGGACGCTCAAGTCGATATCGGAATGGCTGTATATCGTTCTTCGCGGCGGCGAGGCCGGCAACGCCACCTACACGCAGCGGGAGTATAAATAGTTCCATGAAGCAGACCGGTTCCATCCCGGAAGCCTATGGCGATGTGGTGCGCCGGTTCGACGCCTGTGGGTTTGCCCGCCTCCTCGCGATGGAGGTCACGGCGGTCGAGGGCGGCAGCGTCCGGGTGGCGATGCAGACGGAGGGCCGGGAGAACGCCCACGGCACGACGCATGGTGGCGCGATCTTCGCTCTCGCGGACCACGCCTTCGGCATCGCCGGGAACATGGATGGGGTGGACCAGACGGCAATCTCTGCCTATATTCGCTATTTTTCTCCGCCGGCGACGGGTACGCTCGAGGCGGTAGCCCGCAAGGTCTCGGAGACGGAGAGGACGTCCGTCTACGCCGTCGCCGTCTACTCGGGCGACCGCCTGGTCGCCTCATTCGAGGGCGTCGGGTTCAAGACCGGGGTGCCCCGGAAGCGGGAGTGAAGGAGTCCGCACCTGCCGGAGACCCCTAAACGACCCTGCAGTGCCCGCCGCCGCGCTTCGCGAAGTACTGCTGGTGGTACTCCTCGGCCCGCCAGAACGTCCCCGCGGGTTCGATCGCGGTGACGATGGGGCGCCGGAACCTGCCCGAGCGGTCCGCCTCCTCCTTCGACGCCCGTGCCTCTTTCTCCTGCTCCGGGGTGTGGTAGAAGATCACCGACCGGTACTGCGCCCCGATATCGGGGCCCTGCCGGTTCGGGGTGGTCGGGTCGTGGGCGTTCCAGAAGACGTCGAGGAGCGCCCGGTACGAGACCACGCCGGGGTCGTAGGTCACCTGCACGACCTCTGCGTGCCCGGTCCTCCCGGTGCAGACGCCCTCGTAGGATGGGTTTGCGGTGGTGCCCCCCATGAACCCCACCGCCGTATCCACGACACCCGGCACGTGCCGGAACGTCTCCTCGACGCCCCAGAAACATCCTGCGCCGAATGTGGCCGACTCGAGATTCTTCTCCGTTGCCATGACAACCCGGCTCTTCGGCGGGGTTCCCGGAAAAATGTATCGCTGCCTCCGGCCGGGCATACTCTTATCTTGGGCCGGTGCCACGTACTCTCATGGGTATCGAATCAGACGCCGTGGAGACCGTCGCGAAGTTAATGGCTCTCTCGGCGCGCACCGCCCCGAAAGCCCGGGGCACCGACGTCATCCGGACGAGGATCGTCACCGGCGAAGGGAAGACGGTCCTCGCGGAGGCGATGCGGAGGTTCGGCGAGCGGCATAACCTGGGGTTCTTTCTCCGTGACGCGGCTAACGTCGCGGCAAGCGACGCCTGTTTCCTCATCGGATCGCTCTTAAACGATGCCGTGGGCCTCGACTGCGGCGCGTGCGGCTATTCCACCTGTGCAGAGATGCTTGATGCACAGCGCGAGGGAGGGGTGCGGACCACGCCGTTTGGGGGCCCGAACTGCGCCGTCCGGATGGCCGATCTCGGGATCGCGGTCGGCTCCGCGGTAAAGACTGCGAGCATCCACAACGTCGACAACCGGGTCATGTACTCGGTCGGCGTCGGCGCGCTCTCGCTCGGGTGGCTGGATGGATGCGGCGTCGCCTACGGCATCCCGCTCCGGGCTGCTGGAAAGGATATCTTCTTTGACCGCACACGCTGAAACGAAGTGACATCATGCCCATTATGAAGATCCGCGGAGGGGACTTAGACCTCGTCGAGTACGAGTTCACCTCCTTCTCCCCCGGCGAGCATATCCGACCGTGCGGCCTCCAGAAGGACTACCCGCTCGCGCCGGTTGCCGGCACCGTCGTTGTCCGCGCCCCGGCGAGGATTCATCTCACCGTGCTCGACATGAACCGGTTCTCCCCGGACCACCCCGGGGGAGGCGGGATCGGGTTTGCCATCGGTGTCTACTGCACCGCCGAGGTCACGTGCACGGCCTCAGGCATCGAGATCGACTACTCCCGCGAACCGATCCTCCGCCACTTCGTGGAGGCCTTCCGGCAGGTTGTCGGTTATGAGGGCGGTTTTAAGATCTCTGCACGCGACCACATGTACGAGCACGTCGGGCTCGGGTCCACGAGCACCATCCTGATTGCGGTCGCAAACGCCCTCAACACCGCCGTGGGCTCGCCGCTAACGAGCGACCAGCTCCGCCTCCTCCTCGGCAGCAACTTCGTCGAGGAGACGGATGCCGGGAACGTCGCGTTCGGGTTCGAGACCGGTGTCGGCCCCGCCGCGAGCACCCACGGCGGGATGGCGGTGATGGGGGACGAGCTGACCCTCGTCTACCGGCACGCGTTTGCCGAGGGCAAGCGGGTCTACATCGCCATCCCGACCTCCGATGTCTCGTCGGCGGGGGAGAAGGAGTTCGACCTGCTGATGAACAAGGCCCGGACCCTGGACTACCGCGACCGCGAGCTGAAGTCCTACCTCATCCTGATGGACCTCATCCCGGCACTGGAGCGCGGGGATCTCGAGAAGATCGGCGACGTCATCTGGGAGATCGAGTTCCGCGGCTCGAAGCGGGCCGAGGTGGAGCACCACGGATTCGAGATCTACCGCTACATGGCGGCGCTCAGAGACGCCGGCCTCGAGTTCGTCGGGATGAGCTCGGTCGGGCCGTCGATCGCCGTCGTCACCGCCCGCCCGGAGGACGAGGTGGCGAAGATCCTCACCGAGGCAGGGCTCCGGGTCGCGATCGCGACGACGGTGGACAACGAGGGGTTGAAGATCCGGGTGGAAGAGAAGGCGTAAGGCCG